>CAMLLJ010000066.1 GCA_946480845.1 uncultured Gemmatimonadota bacterium | reverse complement strand
GGAGACGCGGAGGCGCGGAGAACTGCAACAGCAACTGATGGTGAACAGCACACCAACAGAGTTCCTGTTTTTCTCCGCGTCTCCGCGTCTCCGCGCCCGAACAAGAAGACATTCCTCGAAATCCGCCCGGTGTGTTCGCGCTGAACGGCTCAGCGAGGGAGGAATTCCTCGAGCAGCCGGAAGTACTCCTTCGTGTGCGTGAGGTGGGGGGCGTGGCCCATCCCGGCGAGCACCTCGCGCCGTGCCTGGGGCATGGCCATCGCGAGGCGCGCGGCCACGGCGGCGAAGAGGGGCGGGCTCCGGTCCCCCTGGGAGATGAGGACAGGCCGGGAACGGGAGAAGCTGGCCGCGCCGGCGAGGTCCACGTTGGTCCATTCGGGGTCCTGCACCTCGTCCTCGAACGTCTTCGCGTTGGCGGCGACGATGGCGCGCACCGGCTCGGGAATCATCGCCCAGCTCCCGGGGCCGAGGGCGATGGTCTCCACGAAGAGCTCGGCGGCGGCCCGGCCGTCGCCCTCGCCGATGAGCCCGAGCACGGCGATGGCATGCTTCTGGATGTCGGTGAGTGCCCCGGCCGCGGCGGGGTCGCCGGCCACGAGCGAGAAGAGCGGCGGCTCGTGCACGGCCAGGCTCCGCACCAGGTCGGGCCGGGTGACGGCAAGCCGGAGCGCGACGATCCCGCCGAACGAGCTGGCCACGAGGTGGGCCGGGGCGAGGCCGAGCTGCTCGAGGAGCGCGGCGAGGTCGTCGGCATCCTCGCGCACGCTGCCCTGGGTGCCGGGCGCGGGGCTCTGGCTGTGCCCGCGGCGGTCGTACGCCAGGACCCGGTGCGAGCGCGCCAGCAGGGGTGCCAGCGCGTCCCAGTCGTGATGGTCCACCCAGGAGCCGTGGACCAGTGCCACGGGATCGCCGGAGGTGCCGGAGATCTCGTAGAACAGGCCGGTGCCGTTGGCGGTGGCGAGGGGCATGGTTCAACAATAGCCGGACGGTACCCGCGAATCGACCGGCGCATGGCGGACCCCGGGAATCGGCGATATGCTCGTCCGTCCACGGACGGCAGGACCCAGCCCGGGAGCCCCCCATGACGACCCGCATCGTTTCTCCAGGTCACCTCACGACCCTGTTCGCCGCACTCGTTGTCGTTGCCGGCGCCGCCCCCGTTGCCGCCCAGGCGCCGGGGATCGGCATCGGGGTCGGCGACCGCGTCACCGTCGGGACCGGCATGGGCTGGGTGGACGCTACGGTGCTGGCGGCGGACGGGCACGAGTTCCGGGTGCGCATCGCCGGGGGGCCCGAGGTGTTCAAGCGCTATCCCGACCAGCTGCGGCGCAAGGGGCCGCTCACCGCGTATGACCGCGAGAACGGCGTCTACGACCTGACCGATCGCATCCAGGTCAGGTACGAGGGGGCGTGGGTGGACAGCCGCATCATCACGATCATGGGCATGGAGTATCAGGTCGCGCTGCCCGGCGATCTCATGGCATGGGCCAGGCCGGACCAGATGCGGTTCGTGGGGCCCGCCGAGACGCCGGCGGTCCGGAAGGCGGGCGAGCCCCCGCGTGCGGGGATGACCAGCTGCAGCGGGAAGATCGAGGGACGCTACGCGCTCACCAGTGCGGGCCCGATGACCATTACGTTCCGGTCGGGCAAGGCCACGATCCGTGCACCGGGCATCGAGCCCGACTCCGTGGACTGCTGGATCGACGCCGACGGCATTCTCCTGGTGCGCGAGGGCGAGGATCCGCTGGAGCTGCTGGTCAACGATGACGGAACGCTGCAGACGCCGCTGGGGGAGATGACCAAGAAGGCCAAGTGATCAACGCGCGGCGACCGCGGCCAGCCACTCCCCCACCTGCCGCCGGAGCTGGCCGAGCGGGACGCTTCCGCTCGACAGCACCTGGTCGTGGAACGCGCGAATGTCGAACCGGTCGCCAAGGCGGCGCTCCGCCTCGCGGCGGAGCTGCTCGATCTCGAGGCGGCCGGTCATGTAGGACGTTGCCTGGCCCGGGTTCACGATGTAGCGGTCCACTTCCGATTCGATGGTGCGCCGCGAGAGCGTGAGGTGCTGGAGCATGTAGTCGATGGCGCGCTCGCGGCTCCACCCGAAGACGTGGAGCCCCGGGTCCACCACCAGCCGCGCCGCGCGGAGGCCCTGCTCTCCCCACTCGCCGAAGCGCATCAGGTCCGACGAATAGATGCCCATCTCCAGCCCCAGCTTCTCCGCGTAGAGCGCCCATCCCTCCGAGTACCCGCTGAAGCCCGAGAAGCGCTGGAGCGGATGGGCGCCCTCACGCTCCATCGCCAGCGCGATCTCCAGGTGGTGCCCCGGGATCCCCTCGTGGAAGGCGACGCCCTCGGCCCACGCGCGCGGCTCGCCCGCGGGGTTGCCGGCGTTCAAGCGGTAGCGGCCGGGCCGGCTCCCGTCGGCGGCCGGCGCGACGTACGACCCCGGGCAGCCCGACTCTTCTTCGTACGGCAGGCAGGGATCCACTATGAAGTCCGCCTTCGGCAGTCGCCCGAACCACTGCGGCATTGCGGCTTTCGCGCGCGCCGCCGCCGCGGTGGCGGTCTCGATGATCTCCTCGCGGGTGCGGAACTTGAATGCCGGGTCCTCGCGCATGCGCGCGAGCAGCGCGGGCACGTCGCTGGTGCCGAAGCTCCGCGCGGCGATCTCCCGCATCGCGCTGTCGATCCGCGCCATCTCCGCATGCCCCGTGTCGTAGAGCGCCTTCGGCTCGACGTCGAGGGTGGTGGCGCTCCGCACCAGGGCCTGATAGCAGGCGGCGCCGCCGGGAATCGAGGCGAGGTCGGTCGTGGTCCGGGCGCGCGGGAGGTACTCGCCGGCGAGGAAGGCGCGGTAGCGGCGCATCGCCGGCACCACCTCCGACTCGACGATGCGCACGATGTCCTCGCGGAAGCCCGGCGCCGAGTCGCGCGCACCCATGGCGGCGAAGGGCGACTCGGCAGGCGGCTGTGCCAGCAGGTCGTCGAGCTGCTCGAGCACCTTCTCCACGTTGCCGCGCGGGACAGTGTAGCCGGCCGCGAGCCCCTCGCGCAGGTTGGCGATCTCGGTGTCCACGTAGCCCGGCATCTCCCGCCAGCGGGCCAGAGCGGCCGCGCGCAGCTCGGCGCTGCCGAGGGGCTGGAGGCGGCCCACCTGCGGGAGGAGCGACTGGACGCCGCCCAGCTGCGAGGCGCGCCACAGCTCGCGCCGGCAGGCCCGTTCCTGCACCGAGGACTCGAGCGTCTCGCGCAGCACCCCATAGGTCGCGAACTCCGGCCGGCCGGCGAGCGCCGCGGTGTCCACCGTGCGCAGCTCGGCCAGCCAGGCGTCCTCGCGGGCTTCCCAGCGGCCGAGCGCGGCGATGGAGTTGTCGCCGAGGCGGTCGTTGTCACCGCCGGGAGCGCCGGAGAAGAGGGCGGTGAGCGGGTATTCTTCGATGAGCGCCGCCCAGTAGCCGTCGGCCAGGCGGGTGACGTCGGCGGGGGCCGTGGCCGGTGGGGGCAGGGAGCCGGCGCTGCAAGCGAGCAGGGCCGCGAGGGCGAGAGCGAACGAGCGGCGGGGCACGGTCATCACCGAATGTGCCGGGCGAGTGGGAGGAGCGCCAGAGCGGGCCCCGATGAGCCACCCGAGGCAGAAAGGTCGCGTCTGCTGCCGTGAAGATCGATCTGGTGTACTTCTCCGGCTGCCCCAACGTGGACGCGGCCCGCGCGGCAGTCCGTGCCGCACTCCGGTCAGCGGGGCTGCCGGAAGCATGGCGCGAATGGGACCAGACCGATCCGGCGACGCCGGATCGGCTGTGCGACTACGCGTCGCCGACGGTGCTGGTCGGCGGCGTGGACGTGACGGGGGCCGGCCCCGGCAGCGGCGGGCCGAGGTGCAGCGCGGGCGGCGCGCCGACGGCGGCGGCGATCGGGGCGGCCCTCAGGACCTCCCCGAGCACCTGAGCCGCACGGTGTGCGGTGCCGCCAGCACCCCGGTGATCTTTCCCGCTCCTCCTCCCCGGATCACCGTGATGTCCCCGATGCCGCGCCTCTGGCTGTGCCTGGCCCTCCTCCCTGCCCTTCCGCCCGCGCTCGCGGCGCAGGACACGACGACCTACACCCGCGCCGACACCCTCCGCGGCTCCTTCACCACGCCGGGCCGCGCCTGGTGGGACGTGACCTTCTACGACCTCCACGTCGCCGTCGATCCTGCCGACAGCACGATCCAGGGACGGAATGCGATCAGCTACCGCGTCCTCCAGCCGGGCCGCGAGCTGCAGATCGACCTCATGGTGCCGCTGGAGATCGACAGCATCGTACAGGACGGCCGGCGCCTCATGGTCCGGCGCGACGGCAACGCCTTCTTCGCGACGGCGGCGTCCCCGCAGCGGCGCGGCGAGGTGCGGACGGTGACCGCCTGGTATTCGGGCCGCCCGCAGGTCGCGAAGCGCCCGCCCTGGGAAGGCGGCTTCTCCTGGAAGACCGACAGCCTGGGGCGCCCGTGGATCGTCACCACCGATCAGGGGATGGGCGCGAGCGTCTGGTGGCCCAACAAGGACACCCAGGCCGACGAGCCGGACAGCCAGCGCGTGGCGCTCACCGTGCCGAGACCGCTGGTGAACGTCTCCAACGGGCGGCTCCGCAGCGTCATGCCCAACGCCGACAGCACCACGACGTACGAGTGGTTCGTCGTCAACCCGATCAACAACTATGCGATCGCCGTGGCCGCCGGGCACTACGCGCACTGGAGCGAGACCTACGAGGGCGAGGGCGGCACGCTCACCATGGATTTCTGGCCCCTCGACTATCACCTCGAGGCCGCGCGCCGCCAGTGGGTGCAGGCGCGCACCACGCTGCAGTGCTTCGAGCACTGGTTCGGGCCGTACCCGTGGTACGAGGACGGCTACAAGCTCATCGAGGTGTCCAACAACGGGATGGAGCACCAGAGCGCCGTCGCCTACGGCAACGGCTTCGCCAACGGCTACCGCGGCCGCGACGGCTCCGGCACCGGCCTCGGCATGCAGTGGGACTTCATCGTGGTGCACGAGAGCGCGCACGAGTGGTGGGGCAACAACCTCACCACCCGGGACCTCGCCGACATGTGGGTGCACGAGAGCTTCGCGAACTACGCGGAGAACCTGTACCAGGAATGCCTGTCGGGGAAGGAGGACGGCGCCCGGTACGTGATCGGCACGCGGCGGCTGATCGGGAACGAGGAGCCGATCGTGCCGCGCGCGTACGGGGTCAACGCGCAGGGCTCCGGCGACATGTACCCCAAGGGCGGGAACATGCTGCACACCATCCGGCAGATCGTGGGCGACGATGTGAAGTGGCGCGAGATCCTGCGCGGGATCAACCGCGAGTTCCGGCACCGGATCGTGACCGGGAAGCAGGTGCAGGACTACATCAGCCGCGGCGCGGGGCGCGACCTGTCGAAGGTGTTCCAGCAGTACCTGACGACCACCGACATCCCGGTGTTCGAGTTCCGCGTGGCGGACGGCAGTGTGGCGTACCGGTGGGCCAGGGTCGTCGACGGGTTCGCCATGCCGGTCGAGGTGACGCTGCCCGACGGGCAGGCCCGCAAGCTCCTGGCGACGACCGAATGGCAGTCGCTCCCGGTGCAGGGGACCGGTGCGGTCTCGGTGGACGCCGACTACTACGTCGAGGCCCGCGATGCCGGGACGCGATGAGGCGTACCAGGTCCGCCCCATCGGGGTGATCCGCTCGACGCTCGTGAACCGGAAGAACGCCCCGCGGCAGGGACGCGAGGGCGCACCCGACGCGTGGCTCGACGTGAACGAAGACGTCGCGCCCGCGCTCCTCGGCATCGCCGCAGGCGACGACATTCTCCTGCTCACCTGGCTGCACCAGTCGGAGCGCTCCACGCTGCAGGTGCATCCGCGCAGCGATCCAGCCAACCCCCTCGCCGGCGTCTTCGCGACCCGCTCGCCCGACCGGCCCAACCCGATCGGGCTGCACCGGGTAAGCGTGCGCGAGATCGCCGGCACCCGCCTCAGGATCGGGCCGATCGAGGCGATCGACGGGACGCCGGTGGTGGACATCAAGCCGGTGCTCGAGCCGGCTGACGGGTAGCGTCAGCGCACTACGGCACCTGTCCGAACCGCTCGCGCGCCGCCCGCTCCAGTCCCTCCCGGTGCCGCGGGTCCGCGAGCGCGATCAGCGCCCGGGCCCGCTGCCGGAGGTTCTTCCCGTACAGGTCGGCGATGCCGTGCTCGGTGACCACCCAGTGCACGTGCGCGCGCGTGGTCACGACACCGGCGCCGGGCTGCAGCATCGGCACGATCCGCGGCGCGCCCCGCGACGTCAGCGACGGCAGCGCGATGACCGGCTTGCCGCCGGGGGACAGCGCGGCGCCGCGGATGAAGTCCATCTGCCCGCCCACGCCGGAGTACTGCCGGGGGCCGATGCTGTCCGCGGCCACCTGGCCGGTGAGGTCGATCTCGAGCGCGCTGTTGATCGCCGCGACCTTCGGGTTGCGGCGGATCACGGAGGTGTCGTTGACGTAGCCGACGTCGAGCATGGCGACCTGCGGATTGTCGTCCACGAAATCGTAGAGCCGGCGGGTGCCCAGCAGGAAGCTCGCGACGATCTTCCCGGGATGGGAGCGCTTGTACCGCCCCGTCACCACGCCGCGTTCGACCAGGTCGATGAGCCCGTCGGAGAACATCTCGGTGTGGATGCCGAGGTCGCGATGCCCGACGAGCGAGGCGAGCACGGCGTCGGGAATGGAGCCGATGCCCATCTGCAGCGTGGCCCCATCCTCGACCAGCCCGGCGACGTGCCGGCCGATGGCGCACTCGACGTCGGTCGGTGGAGCGGCAGGATGTTCCGGCAGCGGGTAGTCCACCTCGACCGCGAAATCGATCTCGTCCACGTGGACCTGGGCATCGCCATGGGTGCGCGGCATCCGCGGATTGAGCTCGGCGACGACGGTCGCCGCCGACTCGACTGCCGCGCGGGACGCGTCCACCGACGTGCCCAGGGTGCAGAACCCATGGCGATCGGGCGGGGAGAGCTGGACGAAGGCGTGGTCGAGCGGGAGGATGCGGCGGCGGAAGAGCGCCGGCACTTCACTGAGGAAGACCGGGACGTAGTCGGCTTCGCCCGACTGGATGGCGGCCCGCACGTTGGCGCCTACGAAGACGACGTTGGCGTGGAAGCTCTCGCGCAGCTCGGGCGCGGCGTACGGCGCCGGCCCCTCGGTGTGCAGGTGGACCAGCTCGACGCCCCGGAGCTCGGGGGCGCGGTCCACCAGCGCCGCGATCAGCCGCTGCGGCGCCGCGGCGACGGAATGGATGAAGACGCGCTCGCCGGAGCGGACGCCGGCGACGGCCTGGTCGGGGGTGACGATCTGCATCAGTCAGCTCCGGCCGGGCGCGGCGTCCGGTTATCGCCCGCCGGCCTTCAGGTAGTCCGCGAACGCTTCAGGCAACCCGCTCGTCCGGATCCCGGTCATGGCCCGCTCGAGATCGTAGTCCACGCGGCGGAACTCGACGCGCGGCTCGCTGCCGGTCATGTCAAGGATAACGTAGCCGGCGCGCCAGTCGCCGTCCTTCGGGCGGCCGACGCTTCCCGTGTTCACGAAATGGACCGGCCGCTTCCCCGCTTCCGCAACGGCGCGCTGCCAGGCGATGTGGGTGTGGCCGAAGCAGAGCACGGCGCCGGGCCCGAGCCCCGCGTGCGCCGCCATCTTCAGGCAGAACTCGTCGGGCCGGTCCTCGGTCCAGTAGAGCGTATTGAGCGTCGGCGTGCCGTGCACCAGGGTGACCCGCGGGCCCGCAATATGGCCCCCCGCCGGCAGGATGTCGATCCGGAACGGCAGGCCCGCGAGGTACCGCTTCGTCTCCGGCGAGACGTTCGCGCGGGTCCAGGCGTAGCTGACGTGCGAGAGCTCTTCCTGCACCGCGTCTTCGTACCGGCAGCCGCAGTGCCGGTAATCGGTGCCCACGGTGCTGTCGTAGTTCCCCGCGATCCCGGCGATGCCCGACTCGCGGAGCAGCGACACCGTCTCATTCGGCCACGGGGCGTACCCGACGAGGTCGCCGAGATGGTACGTCGCGGCGATGTCCGGCTGGGCCGCGATGTCGGCGAGCACCGCCTCGAGCGCGGGGAGGTTGGCGTGGATGTCCGAGATCAGGGCGTAACGCATGGTCACGCCTCCGCGGTGGTGGCGCCGGTTGCGGCGGCGGCCGGCCGTTCCGGCTCGCCCTTCGGGAAGAACCGGCGGGCCCAGAGCGACACGTACACGAGGGCGACCAGCGCCGGCACCTCGATGAGCGGCCCGACGACCGCCGCCAGCGCCTCACCCGAGGCCAGGCCGAACGTTCCGACCGCGACCGCGATGGCGAGCTCGAAGTTGTTGCCGGCTGCGGTGAAGGCGAGCGCCGCGCTGGCCGGATAGTCGAACCCGAGCCGCTTCGCGACCGTGAGCGCCAACCCGAACATGACGGCGAAGTAGGCCAGCAGCGGGACCGCGATGCGGAGCACGTCGAGCGGCAGGGCGAGGATGCGGTCGCCCTGCATGGCGAACATCAGCACGATCGTGTAGAGGAGCCCCGCCAGCGCCGTCGGCCCGAACTTCGGCATGAAGACGCCGTCGTACCAGGCGGCGCCATGCCGCGCGGTCAGGAGCCGCCGCGTCAGGTAGCCGGCCAGCAGCGGAAGGCCGAGGAAGAGCAGCACGCTCTTCGCGATCACCCACATCGACACGTCGAGCGTCGTACCGGGCAGGCCGAGCCACCCGGGGATGACGGTGAGGAAGAGCCAGCCCAGCAGGGAGTAGGTGGCGATCTGGAAGAGCGAGTTGAGCGCCACCAGCACCGCCGCCAGCTCGTTCGAGCCGCGCGCCAGCGAGTTCCAGATCAGCACCATCGCGATGCAGCGGGCGAGTCCGATCAGGATGAGGCCGTTCCGGTAGGCAGGAAGGTCGGCAAGGAAGAGCCATGCCAGGGCGAACATGACCACCGGCCCGACGATCCAGTTGAGCACCAGCGACGTGCCCAGGAAGCGCATGTCCCGCGTGTGCCGGCCCACCGACTCGTAGCGGACGCGCGCGAGCACCGGGTACATCATCCAGAAGAGGCCGATTGCGATCGGCACCGACACGCCCGCGACCTGGACCCGGTCGAGCGCCGCGCCAAGCGTTGGCCATTGCCGTCCAAGGGCCAGCCCCAGCACCATGGCGAGCAGGATCCAGACCGGAAGGAAGCGGTCCAGCTTCGACAGCCTCACAGGCCGCGCCGCATCAGCACCGCCGACGCCGGGCACGCGCCGCTGAACTCGGCGGACGCCTCCAGCTCCTTCGGCGCGTCGCCGCGGGCAATGCACGCGAAGCCGAGGCGGGGGAAATAGCGATCGGCGGTGGTGGTGAGGAGGTAGACGTCGTGCGCGCCCGCCGCCTTCGCCTCCGCCAGCGCGCGCTCCGTCAGCAGCCGGCCAAGGCCGCTCCCGCGCCAGTCCGGCTCGACCGCAACGGAGCGGAGCAGCGCGGAGGCGCCGTAGAGCTCGAGCCCGGCGGCGCCGATGACGGCGTCGTCGTGCTCGGCGAGCCAGAAGTGGTCCAGCCAGTCGGCAACGCCTTCGCGCGGCAGGGACTGCCGTTCGAGCAGGCGCTCGACGGCTGCCTGGTCGGCCGCCGCCGCGCGGCGCAAGGCCACGCAGCGACGGTCGCTCAGCTCCACCGTGTTCGTCCCGGCGCTCATGCGCAGCAGCCGGACGCGCAGCAGGGTTCCTTTGCGTCGGCGGCGGGCGCCGCCGCGACCACCTGGGCCGGCTTGGTGGCCCGCACGAACCCGGCCATGAGCTTCCCGTCGAGCTGCTCGATGCTCGCATCGACATCGAGACCGGCGCCGGCCAGGAGGTCGCGGGCGTCCTCGCTCCGGTAAATGCGCGTGGGCTCGATGGACGGGTCCTCGAAGCCGCTCTCGGCGAGCAGCGCCAGGAATTCGGACTCCTCGAGCGCGCCGGCGACGCATCCGACCCAGAGCTCCATGCTCCGGCGCACTTCGGCGGGCACGGCGCCGCGCACGACGACATCGCTCACCGCGAACCGGCCGCCCGGCTTGAGCACGCGGAACGCCTCGGCGAGCACGCGCCGCTTGTCCGCGGAGAGGTTGATGACGCAGTTGGAGATGATGACGTCCACGCTCGCGTCGGGAAGGGGGATCGATTCGATCTGCCCCTTCAGGAACTCGACGTTGCCGACGCCCGCCTCGGCCGCGTTCCGGCGCGCCAGGGTGAGCATGTCGTCCGTCATGTCGAGCCCGTACGCCTTGCCGGTGGGGCCGACGCGGCGCGCCGAGAGCAGCACGTCGATGCCGCCGCCGGAGCCCAGGTCGAGGACCACTTCACCCGGCTTGAGCTCGGCGAGCGCGGTGGGGTTCCCGCAGCCGAGCGAGGCGAGGACGGCTGCGGACGGGAGCTCGCTGGTCTCGCCATTGACGTAGAGGTTGGAGGTGATCGGGTCCGCCGAGCCATCGGCCGCGGCGGCACCGCAGCACGAGCTCACCGGGCCGCAGCATGAGGCGGGCTCGCGGACTTCCATGACGCGGCGTGCGGCTTCGCCGTACTTCTGGCGGACGACCTCCGTGACGGGATCCATGACCTGCTCCTTATCAAGAAATGTTGATTTGTCGGTCCGAAGAAAAGCGCCCGTCGGCGCGCGCTCCGGACGCCGCGGGCAGCTACCCGCAGCAGTTGCCCAGCACCTTGAGCCCGCCCCGGACCGGCATCTCGGTGGCGAGGGTTCGGACCACGTCGTGCGCTTCGCCAAGGGTCTCGGGGACGAGCGAATAGTAGGACCAGCGGCCCTCCTTGCGATCCTGGACCAGGCCGGCTTCCCGGAGGACCCGGAGATGGAAGGACAGGCGGGACTGGGCCGCGTCGAGGGCGTCCTGCAGCTCGCAGACGCAGCGCTCGCCGCCGCGCAGCATCTCGAGGATGGCGAGGCGGGTCTCGTCCGAGAGGGCCTGGAAGAGGCGCGCGGCCTGGGCGCGGTCGGGAGCGGCGGCAGTCACGGTCATGGGGCCAGTATATATCAATATTTCTTGATGCGCAAGTCCTTGGCGCCGGGTAGGCAAGGCGTGAGATTGGCGGCGCGGGGTGGACCGGGTTGGCCGTGACTGATGAGAAGTGGCCGGTGGGGCCAGTCTGGCGCGCAAGCAGCGTGGAGGGATCGATGAGCGACTCGAGGACAATGCGGGCGGTACGCATCCATGGGCCGGGCGGCCCGGAAGTGCTCCGCGTCGAGACCGTGCCGGTCCCCCGGCCGGCGGCCGGCGAGGTCCTGGTCCGCCTGGACGCGTCCGGCGTCAATTTCATCGACGTCTACAAGCGCACCGGACTCTACCGGATCCCGCTGCCCGCCACCCTGGGCGAGGAGGGCGCCGGCACCGTCACCGCCGTCGGCGCAGGGGTGACCGGAGTGCGCGAGGGCGACCAGGTCGCGTGGGCCAGCGTGATCGGCTCCTACGCCGAGTACGCTACGGTGGCGGCGGCGCGGACGGTCCTCGTCCCGACAGGGGTAGCGACTGCCACCGCCGCCGCGCTCATGCTGCAGGGGATGACGGCCCACTACCTCGCCACGTCCACCTACCGGCTCGGCGACGGCGACACCTGCCTGGTGCACGCCTCGGCCGGCGGCGTGGGCCTGCTGCTGGTGCAGATCGCGAGGCGGCTGGGCGCGCAGGTCATCGGGACGGCCGGCACCGAGGCAAAGGCGGCGCTGGCACGGGAGGCGGGAGCACATCACGTCATCGTCTACACCAGCCAGGACTTCGTCGCGGAGACGAGGCGGCTCACCGGCGACCGCGGCGTCCAGGTGATCTACGACTCCGTCGGCAAGTCCACGTTCCTGCCGGGGCTCGACGCCCTGGCGCCCCGTGGGATGATGGTGCTGTTCGGCCAGTCCAGCGGTCCAGTGGACCCGATCGACCCGCAGCTCCTCAACCGGAAGGGCTCGCTCTACCTGACCCGCCCGACCCTTGCCCATTACACGTCGACGACGGAGGAGCTGCGCCGGCGCGCGGGGGATCTCTTCTCCTGGGTCCGGAGCGGCGAGCTGCAGGTGCGGATCGGCGCCACCTTCCCCCTGACCGACGCCGCGGCCGCGCACCGAGCGCTGGAAGGCCGGACCACGACCGGCAAGGTGCTGCTGCGGCCCCGGTAAGGCACCCGCGCACAAAGCGTGAGCGGGCGGCCGCTCGCGCGCCCGCCCGCCCCGACCGTCTGGACCGTCCCGACCGTCCCGACCGTCCCGACCGTCCTGACCGTCCCGACCGTCCTGCTATTGCACCGCGTTCATCATGTCGAAGATCGGCAGGTACATCGCGATCACCATGCCGCCGACGATCACGCCGAGGACCACGATCATCACCGGCTCCATGAGGGAGAGCAGCGCGCTCACCGCGACGTCCACCTCTTCATCGTAGAAGTCGGCGATCTTGGCCAGCATCTCGTCCAGGCCGCCGGTCTGCTCGCCCACCGCGATCATGGAGATGACCATGGGCGGGAAGACCTTGGAGCGCTCCAGCGGGGCCGCGATGGTCTCGCCGCCGGCGATCGACTGGCGGCTCTCCATCACTGCGTCGTGCACCACGCGGTTGCCGCTGGTCTTGGCGGTGATCTCGAGGCCGTCGAGGATGCTCACGCCCGAGCTGATCAGG
>CAMLLJ010000065.1 GCA_946480845.1 uncultured Gemmatimonadota bacterium | reverse complement strand
TAGTCGTGGTGACACGGCGCCGGGCCCCGCTCGACGCGGCCGAGGCCCTGGCCGAGGAGCTGCGCGGCCATACCAGCGCCCCGGTGGCGATCGCCCACCTGGGCGTGCGCCATTTCGAGGGCCTGGTGAGCGGCGACGAGCGCCCCTGTTCCGCGCTGGCGGGCCGGCGCGTCGTGGCGGCGTCCGGCAGCTCGGATCCGGACGCCTTCGTGGCGCAGGTGAAGGCCACCGGCGCGGCGGTGCAGGTGCACCGCTGGCACGCCGACGGCGACCTCCGCGACGAGGACGTGGCCTGGCTCGCCCACGCCACGCGGCGCGCCGATTTCGTGGTGGTGAGCGAGCCGGATGCCGTCAAGCTCCGCGACCGGTGGCCGGCGCGCATCGCGGAGCCGCTCGTCGCGATCGTGGACCTGACGTGGGAAGCCAATGGCGACGATGTCGCCGCGGGACTCGACGCACTCGTCGCGTCTCCTGACCGTACCTGAACCTCAATGTGAAAGCCGGCGGCACCGTTCCGGAGAACCCATGACCACCTCGGCAGCACAGCCCGCCCAGAAGATGATCCGCCCCGACAAGGACACCTTCCTGTCGGAAGAGAACCCGTTCGAGGCGATGATGTCCCGCTTCGATTTCGCGGCGGAGAAGCTGCATCTCGACCCGGGCCTCTACAAGATCCTCCGTCACCCCGAGAAGCAGATCATCGTGTCGGTGCCGGTCCTCCGCGACAACGGGGAGACCGACGTGTACACCGGCTACCGGGTGCTCTACAACACCTCGCGCGGACCCGCCAAGGGCGGCATCCGCTTCGACCTCAACGTGTCGCTCGACGAGGTCACGGCGCTCGCGGCGTGGATGACCTGGAAGTGCGCGGTGGTGAACATCCCCTTCGGCGGCGCCAAGGGCGGCGTGATCTGCGACCCGACCACGATGTCGCCCACCGAGCTCGAGCGGATGACCCGCCGCTACACCTCGGCGATCATCGAGACGCTGGGCCCCGACTCCGACGTGCCGGCGCCCGACGTCAACACCAACGAGCGGGTGATGGCGTGGATCATGGACACCTACTCCATGCACAAGCGCCATACGGTGACCGCCGTGGTCACCGGCAAGCCGGTCGCCATGGGCGGCTCGCTGGGCCGCCGGGAGGCGACGGGGCGGGGCGTCATGTTCTCCACGCGCGAGGCGCTCAAGTGCCTGAGCATGCCCATCGCCGGCACGCGCATCGCGGTCCAGGGCTTCGGCAACGTCGGCTCGGTGGCGGCGTCCCTGCTGCAGCGCGAGGGCGCCACCATCGTCGCCGTGAGCGACAAGTCGGGCGGCCTCCACAACCCGCAGGGGCTCGACATCCCGGACGTGCAGAAGTGGGTCGCGGAGAAGAAGCTGCTGGCCGGCTATCCGAAGGCGGAGGCGATCACCAACGAGCAGCTGCTCACGCTCCCCTGCGAGGTGCTCATTCCCGCCGCGCTGGAGAACGTGATCACCAGCAAGAACGCCGCGAACATCCAGGCGCGGATCATCTGCGAGGGGGCCAACGGGCCGACCACGGCCAACGCCGACCGGATCCTCGAGGAGAAGGGCGTCTTCGTGGTCCCCGACATCCTCGCCAACGCCGGCGGCGTCACGGTCAGCTACTTCGAGTGGGTGCAGGACCGCGGCGGCTACTTCTGGGACGAGGAGACCGTGAACCAGCGCCTCGAGCGCATCATGGTCAACTCCTTCGACGAGGTCATCGCCATGGCGCGGAAGCACGGCGTCACCAACCGCATCGGCGCGTACATGCTGGCGATCGAGCGGGTGGCGGCGGTGCACCGCCTGCGCGGGCTGTATGCCTGATGGAGGTCACGCTCCTCGCGGTGGGGCGGCTCCGGCCGTACTACCGCGAGGCGTGTGACGACTACGCCGCGCGCCTCGGGCGCCATGTGCGCCTGGCCGAGGTCGAGGTGCGCGACGATGCCCGGCTGGCGGCGCGGATCCCCCCGGGCGCCACGCTGGTCTGCCTCACCCGCGACGGGACCGGCTGGACCAGCGCGGCGCTCGCGGCGCAGGTGGACTCGTGGCGGCTCGCGGCGCGGCCGGTCGCCTTCGCCATCGGCGGGTCCACCGGCCTCGACGCCGACGTCCTCGCGCGCTCGGCGCACCGCTGGAGCCTCGGGCCGCTCACGCTGCCGCACGAGCTGGCGCGGGTCGTCGTGCTGGAGCAGCTCTACCGCGCGTTCACCATCCTGCGCGGCGAACCGTATCACAAGGGACGGTGAGCCGGTGCCGAGGCGAGATGGCTGAATGGTTCGAGGAGTGGTTCAACGAGGACTACCTCGCGCTCTACGCCCACCGCGACGACGGGGACGCCGCGCGCCTGGTCGCCCTGCTGCGCCGGTCGCTCCCCTGGGACCGCTCCTGGCGGGTGCTCGACGTCGCCTGCGGGCCCGGCCGCCACGCGCGCGCCCTGGAGGCGGCGGGGGCCCGATGTTTCGGGCTCGACCTCTCGATGCCGCTCCTGCGCCGCGCCCGCCAGGTGACCGGCATTCCCCTCATCCGCGCCGACATGCGGCGCATCCCGGTCCGCTCCCGCTCGATGGACCTCACCGTCAATCTCTTCACCAGTTTCGGGTACTTCGAGGACGACGCGGAGCATCGCGCCGCGCTCGAGGCGATGGTCGGCACCGTGCGGCCCGGCGGCTGGTTCGCCATCGACTTCCTCAACGCCGACCGGGTCCGCTCGGCACTGGTGCCGAGCGAGGCGGCTACCCTCGGCGGGCACGCCGTCTCGGTCACGCGCGAGCTATCGGGCGAGGGGCGCTTCGTGCGCAAGACCATCAGCGCAGCCGACGGGCGCCGGTGGCAGGAGCGGGTGCGGCTCTTCGGCATCGGCGAGCTCGAGTCGATGCTCGAGGACGCCGGCGTCGTGGTATCGCACCGCTTCGGCGATTACGACGGCGGGCCGCCGGCCCCCGGGGCGCCGCGCGTGGTGCTGCTCGGGCAGGTGCCGTGAGCTTCCGCATCGCGGCGACCCCGCTCCGCGGCAGGATCGCCGAGCCGCAGCGGCGGAGCGGGGGAGGGCTCCGCCCCGGGCTGCGCGACGCGTTCATTCCGGCGGCGGGGACGTCCGACGTGCTGGAGCGGCTCTCCCGGCCCGACGCGCTGGCGGTGACCACCGGCCAGCAGCCCGCGCTGCTCACCGGCCCCCTCTACACCGTGCACAAGGCGCTGTCCGCCGCCGCCCTTGCCGCCGAGCTGGAGCGCCGCTGGGGCCGGCCGGTGGTGCCGGTCTTCTGGGTGGCGGGGGACGATCACGATTGGGCGGAGGCCCGGAGCGCCTCCTGGATCACCGAGGCCGGCGACCTCGCCACCGGCTCGCTCCGCGAGCGCTCGCGGGACGCGCCGATGCTGCCGCTCTACCGCGAGCCGCTCGGGCCGGAGGTCGGCGACGTGCTCGACCAGCTCGCGGCATCGCTTCCCGGGAGCATGTACCGCGATGGCGTCGTCGACTGGGCCCGCCGGCACTTCGTGCCGGAACGCTCGGTGGCCGCCGCATCGGGTGCGGCCCTCGCGGAGCTCCTCGCCCCGTTCGGCGTGGCCTGTTTCGATGGCACCGCGGCCGCAGCCAAGCGGGCCGGCGCGCCGCTGCTCCTCGCGGCCCTGCGCGGGGCCGCGGAGATCGAGCAGGCGCTGGCCGGGCGCACGGCGGAGATCGCCGCGGCCGGCGGCGACCCCGGCATCGAGCCGACCGAGGGCGCCACGCTGGTCATGCTCGACGGGCCGGGCGGCCGCGACCGGCTGGTCCGCGACGGCGAGCGCTTCACCACGCGGCGCACGCGGCTTTCGCATTCCTTCGCCGACCTGGAGCGGATCGCCGAGCGGGAGCCGGAGCGGCTGTCGGCGAACGTGCTGCTGCGGCCGGTGCTGGAGAGCGCGCTGCTGCCGACGGTCGCCTATTGCGGCGGTCCCGGCGAGCTTCGCTACCTGCCGCTCGCCGCACCGGTGTTCCAGCACCTCGGCGTGCATGGGACGGCGCCGGTGCCGCGGTGGTCCGGCGTAATCGTGAGCGCGGCCGTGGACCGGGCACTGGCGCGCTACGGCATGGAGCTGGCCGACCTGCTCGATCCGCGCGCCGATGTGGCCGCCCGGGCCGTGCGCGAGCAGATCCCCGACAGTGCCGCCCGGGCCGTGGAGGGGCTCCGCGCCGACCTCGAAGCGCGCTATGGCGCGCTCGGTGCCGCCGCGGCCGAGCTCGATCCCACGCTGGCCCGGCCCTTTGCGAACGCCCTCTCGCGCTCGCTCGACCAGCTGCGCCGGGTCGAGGCGAAGCTGGTGCGGAACCTGAAGCGCCGGCACCAGACCGAGCTCCGGCAGCTCCTGCGTGCGCGCGTCGCCGTGCTTCCGGGCGACCGGCCGCAGGAGCGGATGGTCACCGCGGCATCGGTGCTCGCGCCGCATGGCCCGGCGGTGCTCCCGGCAGTCCGCGATGCCGCCGCGGGCTGGTACGCCGACGCCCTTGAAGGGCGGCCGGTTCCGGCGTAGGCTTCCCGCATGTGGATCGTCGGCATCATCCTGCTCATCGCGCTCCTGTTCCCGATCATCGGCATCATCGTCGATTCCCCGATCGGCCGGGCGCTGGCGCGCCGCCTCGAGGGGCCGGAGCAGGCCACGCCCGAGCTCTCGGCGCTCGCCAAGAAGGTCGATCTTCTCGAGGCGGAAGTGGATGACCTCACGCGCAACGTGGAATCGCTCAAGGAAGACAACGCCTTCCTGACGCGCCTCATCGAGGACGCGCCCGCGCGGCGGCTGCCGCCCGCCTCCACCTGAGCCGTTCCGCGCGCCGCCCCGCGGCCGCGATGGTGGCGTCCGGCATCCTCGCCAGCCGCCTGGTGGGGTTCGTCCGCAGCGCGGTCGTGGCCCACTTCCTCGGCAATGGTGCCGTGGCCGGCGCGTGGACGGCCGCCTTCCGCATTCCCAACTTCCTGCAGAACCTCTTCGGCGAAGGCGCGCTTTCCGCGTCGTTCATCCCGGTGTACGCCCAGCTTCGCCAGCGGGGCGAGGACGATGCGGCCCGGCGCGTCGCCGGGGCCGTTGCGGCGCTCCTCGGACTGGTCACGGCGGTCCTGGTCGCCCTCGGCGTGCTGGCGACGCCGGTGCTGATCGACCTCATCGCCCCCGGGTTCTCGGGCGCCACGCGCGACCTCACCATCCGCCTGGTCCGCATCGCCTTCCCGGGCACGGGACTGCTGGTCCTCTCCGCCTGGTGCCTGGGCGTCCTCAACAGCCACCGGCGGTTCTTCCTTTCCTACGCGGCGCCGGTCGCGTGGAACGTGGCGATCATCGTCGCGTTCGTGCTCGCGCGCGGCTCCACCGACCTGCCGCGGCTCGCCGAGCTGGCAATGTGGGGTGCGGTGGCGGGGAGCCTGCTCCAGCTCCTCGTGCAGCTCCCCTCGGTGCTCGGCCTGCTGGGCGGGCTCCGGCTGTCGCTGCGCGACCGGCCGCCCGAGCTGCGGACCGTGATCCGCAACTTCGCCCCGGTCGCCACGGCGCGCGGCGTCACCCAGGTGAGCTCGTACGTCGATACCCTGATCGCCAGCCTCATTTCCGCGAGCGCCGTCGCCAGCCTCGGCTACGCCCAGCTCATCGCCACGCTGCCGGTGAGCCTCTTCGGGATGTCGGTCTCCGCCTCCGAGCTGCCGGAGATGGCGAGCGCCTCGGGCTCCGACGCGGAGGTCGCGGCGCACGTGCGCGGGCGGCTCGATCGCGGGCTCGCGCAGGTCGCCTATTTCGTGGTGCCTTCGGCGATCGCGTTCCTCTCCATCGGGCACGTGCTGGCCGCCCTGCTGTTCGAGTCGGGCCGCTTCTCCCGCGCCGACAGCCTCACGGTCTGGAGCATCCTCGGCGCGTCCGCCGTCGGCCTGCTGGCGGCCACCATGGGGCGGCTCTATTCCTCCTCGTTCTACGCCCTGCGCGACACCCGCTCGCCGCTCCGCTACGCGCTGGTGCGGGTCGGCATCGGCCTCGTGCTCGGCTGGCTGCTGGGCGTCCGGCTCCCGCCGGTCCTCGGCATTGCGCCCCGGTGGGCCACCGCCGGGCTCGCGCTGGCGGCGGCCATTGCCGCGTGTGTCGAGTTCGCCCTGCTGCGCCGCGGCATGAATGCCCGCGTCGGCCGCACGGGGATCGGCGCCGGCTTCCTCGCCCGGATCGTGCTGGCCGCGGTGCTCGGCGCCGTGGCCGCATGGGCGGCGCTCGCCGCCTTCCCGCTGCTCGGGCCCAAGCTGGGCGGGCTCGCAGTGGCGGGAACCTTCGGCGTCGCCTATCTGTTCGGGACGTACCTGCTCGCCGTCCCCCAGGCGAGAGGGCTCCTGGACCGCATCAGACGATGACCGCATCGCCGTCCGACATCCTGCAGCGCAAGCTCGACACCCTGCCCGACAGCGCCGGCGTCTATCTCTGGAAGGATGCCCAGGGGGAGGTGCTCTACGTGGGCAAGGCAAAGCGCCTGTCCAGCCGGGTCCGGAGCTACCTGACCGCCGACTTCGCGGACGCGCCGAAGAACCGGCTGCTCATGAAGCTGATCGCCGACGTCGAGACGATCGTCGTGCCCAACGAGGCCCAGGCGCTGGTCCTCGAGAACAATCTCATCAAGGAATTCCGGCCGCGGTTCAACGTGCGGCTCCGGGACGACAAGAGCTATCCCTCGATCGCCGTGACGCTGGGCGACGCCTTCCCGCGGGTGCTGGTCACCCGGCGCCGCGACATCCCCGGCGCCCGCTACTTCGGCCCGTACACCGACGTCACCCAGCTGCGCCGCACGCTCGCCATCATCCGCCGCCTCTATACGGTGCGGAGCTGCCACGACGACCTCCCCGGCGAGCGCCGCGAGCGCCCCTGCCTCGACTACCACATCGGCCGCTGCAAGGCGCCCTGCGTCGGGTGGCAGTCGGCCGACGAGTACCGGCGCATGGTCAACGACGTGCTCGACTTCCTCACCGGCCGCACCCAGGACGTCCGCGAGCGGGTGCGCCAGGCGATGTTCGAGGCGGCGGCGCGCGAGGACTTCGAGCGGGCCAGGGAGCTGCGCGACGCACTTCGCTGGCTGGAGAACCTCGAGGGTCCCGCGGCCGTCGAGGCGATCGGCACCGGCGATGCCGACGTCATCGGCTACGCCCGGGACGGCGACGACGCGGTGGGGGTGCTGGTTCGCGTGCGCGACGGCCGCGTGGTCGGGCGGGAGCACCGGTTCTTCGAGGGTGTCGAGGGGGAAGGGGACGACGCGATCCTCGCCGCGTACCTGGTGCAGTATTACGGCATCGCCGAGGGCCGCGTCCGCCGGCTCGTCGTGCCCTTCGCGCCAGCCGACTGGGACGCGCTGCGCGAGGTCTTTCCCGACAGCGAGTGGCTGGTGCCGCAGCGCGGCACCGCCGGGCGCTGGATGGAGCTGGCGCAGTCCAACGCGCGGCACCTGCTGGAGAGCCTCCGCCTCGAATCCTTCGAGACCGAGGAGCGCGCCGAAGACCCGGTCTACGCGCTGGGCCGCGACCTCGGCCTGAGCGTCGTGCCGCGCAGCTTCGTCTGCATCGACATCTCCCACAACCAGGGCAGGGACATGGTCGGCTCGCTGGTCTGGTTCGAGGCCGGACGGCCGAAGAAGAGCGAGTACCGGAAGTTCCGCATCAAGGGCATCGCCGAGCAGGACGACTACGCGGCCATCCACGAGGTGGTGACCCGTTTCCTCACCCGGCGGCGCGACGAGAGCCTGCGCATGCCCGACCTCATGGTGATCGACGGCGGCAAGGGCCAGCTGGGCGCCGCGCTCGACGCGATGCGGGCCACCGGCATCCCGGAGATCCCGGTCATCAGCCTGGCAAAGCGCGACGAGGAGGTCTTTCTCCCAGGACGCGCCGACAGTCTCCGCCTCTCCCGCCGGAGCCCGTCGCTCCGGCTCCTGCAGCGCGCCCGCGACGAGGCCCACCGGTTCGGGCTCGCCTACAATCGCCAGCGGCGCACCAGCCGGGTGATCACGTCGGAGCTGCTGAACATCCCCGGGATCGGGCCCGGGCGGCGCCGCGCGCTGCTGGAGCGCTTCGGCAGCCTGGCCGGGGTGAAGACGGCGTCCGTCGCCGAGCTGGCCGCCGTCCCGGGATTCTCCCGCACGCTCGCCGAACGGGTGCTCGAGCACCTGCAGGGCGCCACCCAGTAGGCCGGAAACGCACAGCATGGACTGGACGCTCGAATGTGACGCCTGCGGCGCCACCGCTCTCCCCGCGGGCCTGCCGGGTGTCTGCACCTGCGGCCAGCCGTGGCTGGTGCGCTATCCGCACCGCGCGCAGACGCTGGTGGACCGCACCGAGCTCCGGCGCCGCCACGGCATGTGGCGCTACCGGAGCTGGCTGCCCCTCGAGCCCGACGAGGAGCCGGTCTCGCTCGGAGAAGGGGACACCCCGCTCCTCCGCGTCCCGGCCACGGGCCGCGAGACCGGCCTCGAGGATCTCTGGATCAAGGACGAGGGCGCGAACCCCACCGGCTCGTTCAAGGCGCGAGGGCTCTCGGCGGCCGTCACGCGGGCCGTCCGGGGCGGCGCGCACAGCTTCGTCATTCCCACCGCCGGCAATGCCGGCGTCGCTGCCGCAGCATACGGCGCGCGCGCCGGCCTGCCGGTGCGGGTCTACGCCCCGGCGACCACGCCGGCTCCGCTGCTGATGCAGATCCGCTGGTTCGGCGCCGACCTCGTGCTGCTCGACGGGCACATCGGCGACTGCGGCAAGGCGGCGCGCGCTTTCGCCTCGGAGACCGGCGCGCTCGATCTCTCGACCCTGCGCGAGCCGTACCGGATCGAGGGGAAGAAGACGCTCGGGCTCGAGCTGGCGCTCCAGCTCAACTGGACCCTGCCCGGCGCGATCATCTACCCGACTGGCGGCGGCACCGGTCTGATCGGGATGTGGAAGGCGTTCGGCGAGCTCCGCGACGCGGGGTGGGTGAGCGGACCCCTGCCGCGCATGTACACGGTGCAGTCGAGCGGATGCGCGC
Organism: uncultured Gemmatimonadota bacterium; assembly: GCA_946480845.1. The sequence goes on along the minus strand of CAMLLJ010000065.1, from coordinate 3,668 downwards.
CGGTAGTGCGCGCCTTCGCCGACGGGGCGGAGCGCTGCGAGCCATGGGCGGAGCCGTGGACCGTCGCCAGCGGGCTCCGCGTCCCCGGCCCGCTCGGTGACCGCCTGATGCTCCGCGCCCTCCGCGACAGCGGAGGCGGCGCCATCGCGGTGAGCGACGAAGCTCTCATGGCGATGGCGGCCAGGGTCGCCCGGCTCGAGGGCATCGACATGTCCCCGGAGGGCGGCGCCGCGGTGGAAGCCGCGCGCGCGCTCCGGGACCGCGGCGATGTGGGGGCGGGCGAGCGCATCGTCGTCTTCAATACCGGGGCCGGGTGGCTCTACCGCTCACCTGAATTGCCGCCCCCCTGAGCCGCGACCATATTTCGCGCGCCATGACGGACACCCGGTTCGCGATCATCGACCCCGCCGCGGGCGCCAGCGGCGACATGCTCCTCGGGGCGCTGATCGCCGCCGGGGCGCCGCGCGAGTGGCTCACCGGCCTGCCCCGGCGGCTCGGCTGTCCGGAGGTGACGGTGGAGATCGCGGAAGTGGACCGCTCAGGCATCGCCGCCGTGCAGGTGATCGTGCGGCTGCCGGACGGTTCGCACGAGGGACCGGCCGAGCCGCATTCGCACGGGCACGGCCATGTCCACCAGCATGCGCACGGGCACGCGCACGACGGCCACGCCGCGCACCGGCACGTCGGCGATCTGATCGCGATGATCGAGCGCGCGCCGCTCTCGCCCTGGGTCAGGGACCGCGCGGCCGGCGCCTTCCGGCTCCTGGGAGACGCCGAGGGCCGGGTGCACGGGGTGCCTGCAGAGCAGGTGGCGCTGCACGAGGTCGGGGCGCTCGATGCGCTGGTGGACATCGTCGGTGCCGTGGAAGGATTCGAGCAGCTCGGCATCCGCCGGATCCACTCCAGGCCCGTCGCATCGGGGAACGGCTGGGTCCGCGCGGCCCACGGCGAAATGCCGGTGCCGGCACCGGCCACCGCGGTGCTCCTGGAAGGCCTGGAAATCGCTTCCAGCGGCCCGGTGACGGGCGAGGCCACCACGCCCACGGGCGCGGCGCTGCTCAGGGTGCTGAGCGCGGGCCCGCCTCCCCAGGCGTGGCGCGCCGTGTCGGCACATGCCTGGGGCGCCGGGGGGCGCAATCCGGCCGCGTACCCCAACGCCCTGCGGCTCATCATCGCCGAGTCCGCAGCCGAAGCGGACGAGGTTGTGGTGCTCGCCACAGACCTGGACGACCTGAACCCCGAGTATGTGGAGCCGCTGCGGGCTGCCCTGATGGCGGCCGGCGCGCTCGACGTCCAGAGCTGGCCGACGTACGGGAAGAAGGGGCGGATCGGGATCCGGGTGGAGGTGCTGGCGCCGCCGGGGAGCGCGGCGGCCGTGGAGGAGGCCTGCTTCCGGCACAGCACGACGCTCGGGGTCCGGCGCTGGACGGCATCACGCGCCACCCTCGCCCGGCGGACGATCGACGTGCCGGCAGGGGACGGAACTACGGTCCGGGTGAAGCTGTCCGAGGCTCCAAACGGGATTAGCGCAAAGCCGGAATATGATGATATAATTGAGCTTGCGAAGCGGTCTGGGCGTCCGGCCCATACCTTGGCAAGGGAGTTGCAAGAACAGGCGCTTCGGCTCGCCGGCGATTCCGCCGCCGGGCGAGACAAATCCGAACTGAGGGTCCCTGAGGAGTGACGATGAGAATTCTCGCAGCAATTGCCCTGCTCGGTGCCACTGCCGGTACCGCCGCGGCCCAGTCGGGCGTGATCGGGCAGGAGGCCGGCCGCAGCGCCGCCGTCGCGACTGCGATGACCAACGCCTTCAACAAGCTCGAGTCCCCCAAGTGCGAAGGGGTGGACAAGGGCCTGCATTTCAAGGTCAGCTCCGGGAAGGTCTACCTCAAGACCGCCCTCGAGAACGCCATTCCCGAGAACAAGGCGCGCGCCCTCGACAACGGCGAGCGCGTGATCCTCGAGGCGATCAACCAGAACGGTGCGGGGAGCAATGCCGGCAGCTGGTACTATCTCGGCCGCATCTTCCTGCAGAAGGGCGACGTGGTGGGCGCCGACAGCGCCTTCACCCGCGCGGCGACGATGGCCCCGCAGTGCAAGGCCGATATCGATACGTACCGCAGCATCGCGGCCAACGCCCTGCTCAATCCGGGTGTCGAGGCGCTGAAGGCGGAGAAGACGGACTCGGCCGTGGCGCTCTTCACGCTGGCCAGCCGGGTCTATCCCGACGGCCCGCATGCCTACTTCTACCTTGGCTCGGCCGCGTACGAGGCGGACAGCATGGAGAAGGCGCTCGGCTACTTCGAGAAGGTCCTCGCCACGCCGGCGGACCCGAAGAATGCCGAGGTGCGTGACCAGGCGCTGTTCAACCGCGGCGTCGTGCTCCTGCAGCTTCAGCGCGGGCAGGACGCCATCGCTCCGCTGCGCCAGTTCGCCGCCGCCCATCCCGACGACGTGACCGCGAAGCGCGCGCTGATGAATGCCTTCCAGCAGGCGGGCATGAAGGACAGCGTGGACATGATGGCCAAGCAGCTCGAGGCGGCGGGCGAGCAGGTGACCAAGACCGCCGTGGTCGAGGACTCGCCGTTCAACCGCGCGGTGGCGCTCTTCAACGAGCAGAAGTGGGCCGAGGCGGCGGCGCTCACCGAGCAGGTGATGGCCAGCGAGCCCAACAATCGCGACGCGCTGTACATGCTGGCGCGCTCGTACTACGAGCTCAAGAAGGGCCCGGAGCTGGTGCGCACGGCGGAGCGGCTGGTGGCCATCGACCCGATGAACGAATCCAGCCTGCAGCTCCTCGGCCTGGGCTACAACCTGACGAAGAACAGCGCCAAGGCGGTGAGCACGCGGCTCCGCCTCAACGCGCTGCCCGTCGGCGTCGCCTCGGTCCAGATGCAGCCCGCCGAAGGGGGCCTGACGCTCACCGGGGCCGCCACGGGCCGGAAGGCGATGGACGCGAACGGCAAGGCGGTTGCCGCCGCGCCGGTCACCCTCACTTTCGAGTTCCTGAACCGCGACGGCGCGGTGGTGACCAGCCAGGACGTGGCGATCCCCGCGCTGGCCGAGGGCGCCAGGCACGACGTCACCGTCACGGCCCAGGGCGAGGGCATCGTGGCCTGGCGGTACAAGCAGAAGTAGGCTCATCTCGGCAGCGGCGCGCCTCCGGTCCGTCCGGGGGCGCGACTGCGAGGAGTCCGGCATGACCAGCGTCCAGAGCGGTCCCGCAGGCCTCACCACCACCAAGGCGCCGTTCATCGAGCAGGCCCAGCAGCAGGGCCGGCTCTATATCCACCAGCCGTACGAGCTGTATTCCGACGCGAACCACGAGGCGTGGCGCCGGCTCTATGCGCGGATGGAAGGGCGCTGGCGGCAGTACGCCAATCCTCGGTTCCTGCAGGGGATCGACAACCTCTGCCTGGACCCCGCCCGGATCCCGCGCCTGGAGGACGTCAACCGCTTCCTGAGCCCGCTCACCGGCTTCAAGGCGAAGGCGGTGAGCGGCTACATCCCGTCGTTCCTCTTCTTCGATTCTCTGCGCAATCGCGAGTTCCCGACCACCATCACGATCCGCGACCTCGCGACACTCGACTACCTTCCCGAGCCGGACATCTTTCACGACATCGCCGGCCACGTCCCGATGCACACCGACCGGGCGTTCGCCGACACGC
>CAMLLJ010000064.1 GCA_946480845.1 uncultured Gemmatimonadota bacterium | reverse complement strand
CGTACTCCATCATCTGCTTCGCGTGGAACGAGCCGTCGCGCCCGGTGATGCCCTGGACCAGCAGCCGCGTGCCGCGGCCGACGAAGATGCTCACGCGGCCTCCTTCACGATCGCGACCACCTTGCGGACGGCCTCGTCCATGTCGGAGAGCGCCGTCATGCCCACGCCCTCGAGGATGCGGAACGCCTCGCGCTCGTTGGTGCCGGTGAGCCGGATGACGATCGGCACCGGCACCTTGAACTGCGTGGTGGCGGCGACGATGCCGTTGGCGACGTCGTCGGTCCGGGTGATGCCGCCGAAGATGTTGAAGAGGATGGCCTTCACGCTGGGATCGCTGGTGATGATGCGCAGCGCGTTGACCACCTTCTCCGGGTTGGAGCTTCCGCCGATGTCGAGGAAGTTGGCCGGCTCGCCGCCGTAGTACTTGACCAGGTCCATGGTGGCCATGGCGAGCCCGGCGCCGTTCACCACGCAGCCGACGTTGCCGTCGAGCTTGATGAAGGTGAGCCCCGCGTTCCGCGCCAGGACCTCGCTCGGCTCCTCGGCGGACTCGTCGCGCAGCGCCGCGAGGTCGGGCCGGCGGTCGAGCTCGTTGTCATCGATGGAGACCTTGGCATCGAGCGCGAGCACCTGGCCGTCCGGCGTGGTGACCAGCGGATTGATCTCGGCGAGCGAGGCGCCATTCCGCGTGAACACCGCGTAGAGCTGCTCCATGATCCTGGCGGCGGTGCGGACCTGCCTGATGTCGGAGTAGAGCGTGAAGGCGAGAGAGAGCGCCTGGTGGGGGAGGAGCCCGTACACCGGGTCCACCGGGAGCCGGGTGATCTTCTCCGGCGTGGTCGCCGCCACTTCCTCGATGTCCACGCCGCCGGCGGCGCTCACCATGAAGACGGGGCGCTGGGTCTCGCGATCCATGATGAGGCCGACGTACGACTCCGAGGCGATCTCCGCCGCGGGCACCACGAGCACCTTCTGCACCACCAGGCCCTTGATCGACATGCCGAGGATGCGGCCGGCGTGCTCCCTCGCTTCGGCCGGCGTGGCGGCGAGCTTGACCCCGCCCGCCTTGCCGCGCCCGCCGGTATGCACCTGGGCCTTGACCACCACGCCGCCGCCGAGCCGCTTCGCGATGGCCTCGGCCTCCTCGGGGGTCGCGGCGACGCCGCCGTCGAACATCGGCACGCCCGCGGCCTTCAGCAGCTCGCGCGCCTGGTACTCATGCAGGTTCACGTGTCCCTCACGATGGTGGTGCCCAGTTCGCCGCGCAGTGCGGCGGGGCCGTCGGCAAGCCGCGCGATGACCGCGCGCCCCCCTCCGGAGCGCACGAACGCGGCGGCCGCCTCGACCTTCGGCTTCATGCTTCCCTTCCCCAGCGTACCGGCCGCGATCATCGCATCCGCGTCGGCCAGCGCGAGCCGGCGGAGCGGCCGCGCCTCCGGGGTGCCCCAGTGCTCGTGCACCCCGTCCACGTCGGTGAGGATCACCAGCACCTCGGCACCGAGCTCGCGCGCCAGGATGCCGGCCACCAGGTCCTTGTCCACGACGGCATCCACGCCCTCGAGCCCGAGCACCGGGTCCGGATAGACGGGCGGTCCCCCGCCGCCGGCGGCGATCACGATCACGCCGCGCTCGACGAGCTGCTGCACCAGCGGGGCCTCGACGATGCCGCGCGGCGCGGGGCTCGCGGCCAGGCGGCGCCAGTGCCCGGCGCCATCCTTCCCCACCGCGATGCCCGCGGCGCGCGCCGCGTCCGCGCGCGACTGGGAGAGTTCGTGGCCGATCGGTTTGGACGGGGCGGCGAGCGCGGGATCGTGCGGGTCGACGATCGTCTGCGTGATCACCGTGGCCACCTGGCGGCCGACCCCGGCGCGGTCGAGGGCGTTCTGCAGCGACTGCTGGAGCATGTACCCGATCCACCCCGCCGTTTCCGCCACCAGCACCCCGAGCGGAAGCGGCTCGATCTCCCCGCGCGCCAGCTCGTTCCGCACCAGCTCGTCGCCGACCTGCGGCCCGTTGCCATGCACGATGGCGATGCGCCAGCCGTCGCGCGCGAGCTCCACGATCGGGGCCACGCTCTCGCGGGCGTGGCGGAACTGGTTGGTGACGCTCGCCGATTCCCCGGCGCGGGAGAGTGCGTTGCCGCCGAGGGCGAGAACTGCGGTTCGCGTCACGTCCGTGGCTTCCCGGGGGGCTGGAAAAGCCTAGCAAGGTAGTCCGCCCCCCGGGGGTGGGCAAGCCGGATTTCGCTCACGGCGGATCCGTCATGAGCACCCGCCGCAGTGCGTCGAACGCGCGGCCGAAGGTGGCCCAGTCGCCCCGCTTGAGCGCGTCGTCCGCGATGCGCATCCAGTGCCGCGCCTCGGCCGGCTGGCCGCCGCCCGCGCCGGGCGGGAGCGGCGCGGAGGTGCCCAGGAGGTTGTCCCAGGCCTGCTGGAAGGTCCGTCCCGCTCCGAGCCGGCGCCCCGTCGCCACGCTCACCCAGACGATGACGGGCCGGGCGCCCTCCCTGGCGGCGGTGTGCACCTGCATCGCGGCGAGGCCGTCAGCCGACCGCCAGAGGCGGACCGGCCCGGTCTCGATGCGCCCTGCGGCCGCCGACACCGAGTCCTGCACCGGCGCGAACGTGGCGAAGCGCCCCCAGCTCCGCTCCAGCGCCCTCGGCACGGCCAGGGCGCTCGCGTCCTCGCTCAGCATGAGCCCCCCGGCGTCACTGGCCCCGGTGAGCACCGCGGTCACCCGATCGCCGGCGCCGAAGGCCGCGACGAGGAGCCGCGACCCGCCGCTGTCCCAGGCCGGGTGCACCGCCAGCCCGGGCGGCGTGCCGGCCACGACCAGCTCACCGGGGGCGCCCGGGCGCCGGGCGATCAGCGCGGCCTGGATCGCAAACAGCTCCTCCGGGTAGCCCGCCGCGTCGGCCACCGGCACCGGCATCGCCGCGAACGGCTCGACGACGCCCGCGGCAATGCCGGCCCACGCGGCCGAGACCGAATCGGGATGTTCGCGCAGGAAGACGCGCGCGCTCCCGTTGGCCGCGTCCACCACGCCGAGGAACCCGGCGCGGACCATATTGGCGCTGCCGCCGCTCCACGCCGCCGATGCCACGAGTGGAAAGGTCTCCGCAGTGACGTAGCCGTCGGCGAGCCAGAGGACGCGTCCGTCCACCACGCGCGCGCGCACCGACGACCAGGCGGCAAAGGGCGCCAGCCGGGTGAGCCGCTCCGCCGGGTCGAGCGCCCAGTCCACTGAAGAGCCTGCGGGGGTCGGTCCAAGGAGGTCGCCCGCCTGCAGGGCCCACGCGAGCAGGACGCGCTTCGGCCAAGCGCCGAGCGCAACACCGCGTCCGGACGTCGCGACATGGTAGCGCGCGGCACCGGGCCGGGCCGCCCCCGCGGTGAACGTGACAAGGGGATAGGGAGTCGGATAGGCGAGCGAGTCGGATTCGCGGTAGAAGAGCGCGGCGCCCCCGGCGCTCGCGCTGTCCGCCGCCACCGCCACGAGCTGCGCTCCCGTGCGCTCGCCCGCGATGAGCGCGAGCCAGGCGGCGCGCGGCCGGCCGCCGACGTGGACCGTGGCGGCGTCCACCGACACGACGCTGCCGGGCGCCGGGAAGAGCCGGGCCACGCCGGCCTCGTCGAGCAGCGGCGCCGGCGCGATGGCCGGGAGCGCCGTGCCGGTCCGGAGCGACGCCAGGCCGAAGGCCGAGCGCTCGAGCGCGCGCACGGCCGAATCCGCGGCCGGCGCGCCACCGTCCACGCGCAGGACCATCGGCGCCAGATAGTGGCCGCCGATGCTCGCGAGCGCGAGCACGGCCCATCCGGCGGCCGCGAGCGCATGTCGCGGTCGCAGCGCCCAGAGCGCCGAAAGCACGGCGACCATCAGTGCCGTCCCGACCAGCGCCGGGGCGACGACGTCCGAGCGCCGCACCGCGCCGAGCGACTGGGCACCGGCGACTCCCGACACCAGCTCGAGCGGCTCGAGCAGGTAGCCCCAGGCGAGCACCAGCGCCAGCGCCGCCAGCAGCCAGCCGAGGTGGCTCCGCGCGTGATCGTTGATGGCCGGGCGCCGCCGCTCGATCCGGATCGCGCCGACGATGGTATAGAGCGTGAGGACCAGTGCGAGCCCGACGATCACCAGCAGGAAGGCGTACTCGTGCAGCATCCGCCAGAGGGGAAGCTGGGCGAGATAGAGGCCGGCGTCGTGCCCCAGCACCGGCTCGATGACGCCGGTCGTGACGCCCCGCCACGCGAGCGCCACCACCGGCCAGTAGGCGGACATGTCGAGCCCCACCACCAGGCCGAGCACCGTGCCGGCCACCAGCGCCGTACCGGACAGCAGCTCCGGACGGAGCGTCTCGCGGAACTCGATGTCGCCGACATGGCGGGGGACCTGCACCGAACGGAGGGCACGGCCCACCACCAGCAGGTGGCCGATGAACCAGGCGGCCCCGGCCAGCACGGCCGCGGCATCGATGGCGAGGCGGAAGAGGTGCCAGCGGGTGAGGGCGTCGCGCGCCGCCGGAGAGAAGCCGGCGGCCCACCAGCGTTCGGCGAGGAAGGAGGCCGCCCAGCGGCCGGCGAACAGCAGCAGGATCGCGACGCCGAGGGCGGCGAGCAGGCCCCGCCGGCGTCCGGTCACCGGCTCAGGCGCGCACGCCCTGTCCGGCGAGCCACTCCATCACCTCGGCCCGGTAGCTGTCGAGCGCCTGCTGGCTGTGCGCCTCGAAGCGCAGCACGATCACCGGCTGGGTATTGGAGGCGCGGACCAGGCCCCACCCCTCCGGGAACGTCATGCGCACGCCGTCGATCGTGTTCACCGGATACTTCGCGGCGAAGTGCGCGGCCGCGCGCTCGACCAGGTCGAACTTGACGTTGTCGGGGCAGTCCACGCGCATTTCCGGCGTGGCGAAGGTCTTCGGCACGTCCGCCAGGAGCCGGGAGACGCCCACCGGGCCGCGGGAGACGATCTCCAGCAGCCGGGCGGCTGCGAAGAGCGCATCGTCGAAGCCGTAGTAGTCGCCGCCGAAGAAGATGTGGCCGCTCATCTCGCCCGCCAGCGGGGCCTTCAGCTCCTTCATCCGCGCCTTGATGAGCGAGTGGCCCGTCTTCCACATCTCCGGCGCCGCGCCCGCCTTGCGGAGCGCGTCGGGCAGCAGCTCGGAGCACTTCACGTCGAAGATGACCGGAGTGCCGGGGCCGAAGCGTCCGACGGCATCGCGCCCGAAGATGATGAGGAGCTGGTCGCCGAAGAGGATCTCGCCCGTCTCGGTCACCGCGCCGATGCGGTCGCCGTCGCCGTCGAAAGCGATGCCCAGCTCTGCGCCGGTGCGCCGGACCTCCGCCTGGAGGTCCACCAGGTTGGCCGGGATGGTCGGATCGGGGTGGTGGTTGGGGAAGGTGCCGTCCGATTCGCAGAAGAGCCCCGCCACCTCGGCGCCGAGCGCCTGCAGCGTCTCGACGGCGACCAGGCTGGCGACGCCGTTGCCGCAATCGGCCACCACCCGCACCGGGCGCGCGAGCGAGTTCCGCGCCACGATCGCATCGCGGTAGCGGCGGAGCACCGAGGAATCGGCGCGCTCCTGCCCTTCCCCGCTCCGCCAGCTCTCGGTGGTGATCATCTCCCAGAGGGCGGTGATCTGCTCGCCGTGCAGCGAGTCTCCCGTGAGCACCATCTTGAACCCGTTGAACTCGGGCGGATTGTGCGATCCGGTGATCTGCATGCCGCCATCGGTGGCCAGCGCCTCGACCGCGAAGTAGAGGGCGGGCGTGGGCATCATCCCGACGTCGATGGCGATGCCCCCGGCATCCATGATTCCCTGCCGCACCGCCTGGGCGAAGACGGTGCCCGAGGGCCGGTTGTCGCGGCCCACCGCGAGCACCGGCGCGCGATCCAGCCGCGCCCAGCCGGTGCTGGCGAACGCCCGGCCCAGGGCCCGCGCCAGCTCCGGCGTCAGCTCGGTGTCGATGAGGCCGCGGACGTCGTACTCGCGGAAGATGTTGCGGGGGACCTTCATCTCAGCGCGTCCCGGCCGTCGTGATCACCTGCTGGGCGAGCGTCCCCGCGCCCCGGAGCGCCGCGTCCACCATCGAGCCGGGGAGGATGCCGAAGAGCACCACCGCGGCGAGCGAGACGATCACGACCGCGGCCGCCGCGCGCGGCAGATCGAGGCCCGCATCGGTCGGGTGCTCCGGCGACGGCCGCATGTACATCGACATGATCACCGGCAGGTAGTAGCCGGCCGACACGACGCTGGTGATCACCAGGACCACCGGCAGGATGTAGTGCGAGTCGGCGATCACGGCCTGCAGGATGTACCACTTGCCGATGAAGCCGAAGGTGCCCGGGAAGCCGAGCAGCGAGAGCATGCAGATCGCCAGGCCGAACGCCGTCCACGGCCGGCGGGACGCGAGCCCGGCGAGGTCGTCGAACCGGACGGTGCGCTCGCCGTCGCGCCCGAGCGATGCCAGCAGCGCGAAGGCCGCGAGGGTGGACAGCGAGTAGGCGAACAGGTAGAGCATCACCGCGCTCGCGCCGAGCTGCGTGCCCGGCCAGATGGCCACCAGCAGGTATCCGGCGTGGGCCACCGAGCTGTAGGCCAGCATGCGCTTGATGGTGCGCTGGGCCAGCGCCACCAGGTTGCCGACCAGCATCGTGGCCACCGCCAGCACCCCGATGACCGGCTGCCAGAGCTGCACGGCGTGCGGAAAGGCCTCGACCAGCATCCGGGAGAGCGCCGCGAAGGCGGCCACCTTGACCCCTGTCGCCATGAAGCCGGTGACCGGCGTGGGCGCGCCGTCGTACACGTCCGGCGCCCACATGTGGAACGGCACCGCGGCGACCTTGAAGCCGAACCCGATCAGCAGGAGGCCGAGGCCCAGCGCCGCGATCATGGGCACCTGGCCGCCGCCGAGCTGCGCCCCGATCAGGGTGAAGCCGGTCTGGCCGGTGGCCCCGTACACCAGCGCGATCCCGTACAGCAGGAAGCCCGACGCGAACGCGCCGATGAGGAAATACTTGAGCGCGGCCTCCGACGAGAAGATGTCGCGGCGGTCGTAACCCGCCAGCACGTACACTGCCACCGACATCACCTCGAGCCCGAGGAAGAGCACCATCATGTCCTCGGCGCCGGCCATGAACAGCATGCCGGCGGTGCCGAGGAGGATGAGGGGGTAATACTCGGGCGCGATCAGCCCTTCCCGTTCCATGTAGCGCAGCGAGACGAGCACCGTGCCCGCCGCGGCGAGCAGAATGATCGCCGCCGCGGCGAAGCGGTACTCGTCGAGCGCCACCATGGCGGCCAGGCCGGTGGCGCGGGCGCCGCTGGTCCAGAGCCACGCGAGCGCGGCACCGGCGGTGATGATCCCCGCGAGGCTGAGCCATCCCGCCAGCCGGCTGTCCTCCGCCGTGGTGTGGCGCCAGGCGACCACGAGGAGGACGATCAGCGTCCACGCGGCCAGCAGGATCTCCGGCAGGAGCGCCTGGGACACGCCCAGCGGCGTCGTCACGTCGAGCGGGCTCACGGCTGCACCTCGGCGGAGAGGCCCGGCGCGGCGAGCTGCGCCGAGGGCTGGGTGATCTGCAGGTACTGGCGCGCGGCCGGCTCCATGCGGCGCAGGACCGGGCCCGGCGCCAGGCCCATCCAGACGATGCCGGCGAGGAGCGGGGCCAGCACCAGCCACTCACGCACGCTCAGGTCGGCCAGTCCCTGGTTCTCGGGATTGTCGAGCCGGTTGAAGATCAGCCGCTGCAGGGCCCAGAGCAGGTAGGTCGCGGCGAAGATGACGCCCGTGGTCGCGATGCCCGTGGCCCAGGGGTGCTGGCCGAAACTGCCGAGCAGGACGAGGAACTCGCCGATGAAGCCGTTGAGCCCCGGCAGGCCGATGGACGCGAGCGCCACCACCGTCAGCACCAGGCTGAAGAGCGGAATGGACTTCGCGAGCCCGCCGAACTCCGCCAGCTCGCGGGTGTGCCGCCGCTCGTAGAGCATGCCGATCAGGAAGAACAGGGCGCCGGTCGCGAAGCCGTGGGCGATCATCACCATCAGCGCGCCCATGACGCTCTGCACCGTGCCGCCCCAGATCCCCAGCATCACGAAGCCCAGGTGGCTCACCGACGAATAGGCGACCAGCTTCTTGAAGTCGGGCTGCACCATGGCCACCAGCGCGCCGTAGATCACCCCGATCACCGCGAGCACGACCATGAGCGTCGCCACTGGCCTCCCCAGCGCCACCTCGGGGAAGAACGGCACCGCGAAGCGGAGGAAGCCGTAGGTGCCGATCTTGAGCATCACGCTCGCCAACATGACCGAGCCCGCCGTCGGCGCCTCGACGTGCGCCAGCGGGAGCCAGGTATGGAACGGGAAGATCGGCACCTTGATGGCGAAGGCGAGCGCGAACGCCGCGAACAGCCAGGGCGCCAGCGAGCCGGCGGCGGAGGCGTTGGCCAGCAGGTGGTCGTAGCTGAACGAGAGGACCCCGGTGGCCCCCGCCACCCGCCAGACCAGCACCAGGATCGCCACCAGCATGAGCAGCGAGCCGAAGAAGGTGTAGATGAAGAACTTGATCGCGGCGCGGAGGCGCTCCTTGCCGCCCCAGATCCCGATGATGAAGTACATCGGGATCAGCATCAGCTCGAAGTAGATGTAGAAGACGAAGAGGTCGAGCGCCACGAAGCAGCCGACCAGGCCGGCGATGAGCGCGAGCAGCAGCGCGTAGAAGCCGCGCTCCCGCGTGGTGATGTAGCGGTAGCTCCCCAGCGCGCAGAGCGGCCCGAGGAAGGTCGAGAGCAGCACCATGAACAGGCTGATCCCGTCCAGGCCCACCTCGTAATTGATGCCCCAGCGGGGCAGCCAGGCGGCGAGGGTGTGGTACTGCATCCCCCCGGCCGGATCGAAGTGCCACCAGAGCCCGGCCGAAACCAGGAACTCGAGCGTGGTCACCAGGAGTGCCACGTGGCGAGCGGCGCGCTCCGGGGCCAGCAGGACGAGCGGGATGCCGGCGAGCGGGATCAGCACGAGTGCGTGGAGCACCCACTGGGCGTAGCCGATCGAGTCGAGGAAGGCGGTCATGGCGCGGTCAGCCGATCATGACGCGCAGGATCCACAGCGCGCCCACCAGGAAGAAGATCACGTAGAGGCCGACCTGGCCGTTCTGGAGCAGGCTGCCCGCCCGCCCCAGCACGTGCCGCGCCAGGCCTGCGGAGCCGTCCACCGCTACCCGGTCGATGATCCCGTTGTCCACGAACCGCCAGAGCACGTTCCGCGAGAACCAGACGAGCGGCCCGACGACCACCTTCTGGTACAGCTCGTCCACCCAGTACTTGTTGAACAGGACCCGCGCGAAGCCGCGCTCCGCCGGGGCGTCCTTCGCCGCGGGGACCGGGGTGCCCAGCGTGCGCCGGAACCCGGCGATGAGCCCGATCAGCCCGACCAGCACGGCGATGCCGACCAGCAGGTATTCCGTCTGGCCTTCCGGCATGTGCAGCGAGGACACGAAGGGAATCCGGGCCGACGCCGCGAGCACCGGCTCGAGCCAGTGGTGCAGCCACTGGTTGCCGTGCACGAGGTGCGGGAGGTTGATCGCGCCGCCGACCACGCTCAGCACGCCGAGCACGAGGAGCGGGCCCGTCATGATCATCGGCGCCTCGTGCAGGTGGCGCGCCTCCTCGGCCCCGGTCCGGTTCTCGCCCAGGAAGGTCATCGCGATGAGGCGCGCCATGTAGAACGCCGTGAGCAGCGCCGCCAGCAGCCCGAAGCCGTAGAAGACGTAGAACAGCGGCTGCCCCGCCCCGCGCGCGAAGGCGGCGGCGAGGATCTCGTCCTTGGAGAAGAAGCCGGAGAAGGGCGGGATGCCGGCAATGGCGAGGGTGGCCAGCAGCATCAGCCAGAAGGTGACCGGCATGTGCCGCCGGAGCCCGCCCATGTTGCGCATGTCCTGGGCGTCCTCGTGCGAGTGGGTGGCGTGATACGCATGATGCATGGCGTGGATCACGCTGCCCGACCCGAGGAACAGGAGCGCCTTGAAGAAGGCGTGGGTCACCAGGTGGAAGACGCCGGCCGTGTAGGCGGCGGTCCCCACGCCGACGAACATGTAGCCCAGCTGCGAGACGGTCGAATACGCCAGCACCTTCTTGATGTCGTACTGCCGGAGCGCGATCGTCGCCGCGAAGAGCGCGGTCAGCGCGCCGACGCCCGCCACCACCGTGCTGGACACCTCGGACATGGCGAACAGCACGTTCGACCGCGCAACCAGGTAGACGCCCGCCGTCACCATCGTCGCCGCGTGGATGAGCGCGGAGACCGGCGTCGGACCCGCCATGGCATCGGGCAGCCAGGTGTAGAGCGGGATCTGCGCCGACTTGCCGGCGCACCCGAGGAAGAAGAAGAGCGTGATGGCGGTGATCACGCCCGAGTTGATCAGCTGCGGGTTGGCCGCCGCCCAGGCGGTGACCCCGGTGAAGTCGAGGGTGCCGGCGGCATGCCAGAGCATGAACATGGCGACCAGGAACCCGAAGTCGCCGATCCGGTTCACGATGAACGCCTTCTTCCCGGCGTCGGCATTGGCCTTTTCGGTGAACCAGAACCCGATCAGCAGGTAGGAGCAGAGCCCCACCCCCTCCCAGCCGATGAAGAGCAGCGGGTAGCTCGAGCCGAGGACCAGCACCAGCATGAAGACGACGAACAGGTTGAGGTACGCGAAGTAGCGCGCGTACCCCTCGTCGGCGCGCATGTAGCCGACGCTGAAGAGGTGGATCAGGCTTCCCACGCCGGTCACCACCAGCAGCATGATCATCGAGAGCTGGTCGAGCTGGAACGCGAAGTCGATGACCAGGTTGCCGGAGGGGATCCAGGTCCAGAGCCGCTGCACGAACGGCTCCTCGAGCCCGAGCCCCCGCATCCGGAGGAAGAGCGCCAGCGCCACGGCGAAGGCCCCGACCAGCACGGCCGGCCCGATCACGGAGACGGCGGCCTTGGCGCGGGGCCAGCGGATCGCGATGAGCCCGTTGGCCAGGAAGCCGGCCAGCGGCAGGGCCACCGTGAGCCAGAGCAGCGACAGCGGGCCTTCGGCCGCCGCCCCGGCCGCCTGCGCCGCGGATGCCAGGAGTGGGAGCGTCATCAGCCCTTGAGGAGGTTGATGTTCTGGAGGTCCACGGTCTGCCGGTGCCGGAAGATCGAGAGGATGATCGCGAGGCCCACGGCGGCCTCCGCGGCCGCCACCGTCATCACGAAGAAGACCATGATCGAGCCGCTCACTCCGTAGAGCTGAGCGAAGGCGATGAACGACAGGTTCACCGCATTGAGCATGATCTCGATGCACATGAACAGCACGATGGCGTTGCGCCGGATGAGCACCCCGGCGACGCCCAGCGTGAACAGGATGGCGCTCAGCGCCAGTGTCGGGCCCAGGAAGCGGATCGGCTCCATCAGATCCTCCGCTTGGCCAGCACCACGGCGCCGATCAGGGCGGCGAGGAGCAGGAGGGAGGTGATCTCGAACGGCACCAGGTAGGTCTGGAACATCGGCGCGGCGATCGCCCCCACCACGCCGTTCGCCTCGGTGGCCTGCTGGGCCAGCTGCCCGCCGGGGAAGGCGTTCTCGAGCTGGGCCGCCATCTGGGGCGCCTGCGCCACCTCGGCGGCGAGCCGCCCAGGCGTGTAGCGCCACAGCGCGAACAGCTCGATGACCAGCAGGCCGCCGATCACCACGGCCGCCGTGATCCCGGCCGGCCCGCGCAGGTCGCTGGCCTCGCGGCCCAGGTTGAGCAGCATGACCACGAACAGGAAGAGCACCAGGATCGCGCCCACGTACACCAGCACCTGCAGGATGCCGATGAGCTGGGCCCCCAGCAGGATGAACAGCGCCGCGAGCGAGAACATCATGCTCATCAGCCACACCGCCGAGACGACGGGGTTCCGCTGGAGGATGCACATCGCCGCGCCCAGCACGGCCGCGCCCGCGAAGAGGTAGAAGACGAACTCGGTCATCATTCCCCCCGGGGGTCGCTGGGGTCCCAGAGGGTGGAGACGGCGTGGGTCTGCGACTGCAGCCGCTCCAGGTCGTAGACGAAGCGGGTCCGGCTGTACTCCGAGTTCTCGTAGTGCTGGCCGACGTGGATCGCCTCCTCCGGGCAGACCTCCTGGCAGTAGCCGCAGAAGATGCAGCGGAACTCGTCGATCTCGTAGATGAGCGGGTAGCGGTTGCCGTCCTCGTCCTCGCCGGGCACCAGCTTGATGCAATTGGCCGGGCAGACCTGCGGGCAGAGGCCGCAGGCCACGCACTTGGACCGCCCCTGCTCGTCGGTGAGCATCCGGTGGGTGCCGCGCCATCTGCCGGCGAGCGACCAGGCGCCCCGGCTGTCGTCGCGGGTCCCCTTCTCCTCCGGGTACTGCATGGTGACCTTCGGCTCGAACATGTGCTTGAAGGTCAGCGCGAGTCCCTTGAGCGTGGCGCGCACGTAGCTCACGTTGCGCTCCGGCCGCTTCATCACCTTGACGCCGATCGCCATCAGGAAGTCACCGGCGCGCGCTCGCGCCCGTCGAGGATGGGTTCCGCGGCCGGCCTGGGCGCGCGCCGGCGCCGGGCCTCGGAGCCGGAGACGATCGCGCCGCGGTCGAACAGGCGGAACAGGGCCACCATGATCACCACGTTCACGGCGAAGAGGATCAGCGAGCGCCTGGTCGGGTCGGCGATGCCGAGCTGCCGCTCGATCACCCAGATGAGCGTCGCGGTCAGCATGATGTACGCCAGTGCCACGGGCATGAGGAACTTCCAGCCCAGCGCCATGAGCTGGTCGTAGCGGAAGCGCGGCAGGGTCCAGCGGATCCACATGAT
>CAMLLJ010000063.1 GCA_946480845.1 uncultured Gemmatimonadota bacterium | reverse complement strand
GGCGGTTGTAGCGGTCGAACTGCCAGTCCACCGCCGCCTTGCCGATCAGGCGGTCCTCGTGGTTCTGCTGCACGATCCCGGTGGGGCCGCCGGTCTCCGCGCCCCCCAGCAGGCCGAACGGACTGTCGCGGAACTCATTGGAGGTGCGGTACTGGTCGGTGTTCTCGAGGTCGTACGGCGAGCGCCGCGTGCCGGGGACGTTGGCGCGGAAGTTCTCGACCAGCGCCTCGTCGATCGGGAACGACTCCTCGTCGAATACCAGGTCGAGCGGCGCGATGAGGAAGCCGCCGAACTTGTTGCGGGTGGCCAGCTCGCCAGCCGGCGTGAGCGGGCTGTTGAGGAATGCGTCGCGCTGGTAGGAGAAGCTCGCGTCGAGCGCCAGCGCCCGCTCCGTGGACTTCGACAGGTTCTGCGTCCAGTTGACCTGGTAGATCCGGTTCGTGCTCCGGTTGCCGAACAGGTTGCTGGCATTGGTGTTGAACGTGACCCCGCCGCGGGCCTGGTTCTGGCTGCCGAGGTAGAGCAGCGAGATCCGCGAGCCCGAGCCGTAGCTGTAGTTGAGCTTGCCCTGGAGGGAGTAGTTCGAGGTCGGGCTGCGCGGATTGCGGGCGCCCTGGCAGGCCACGCCATAGTTGTCCGCGATGTCCGCATTGGTGCTGGCCGCGAAGTCGCTGCACTGGCCGCGCGCCACGGCGAGGTTGTACACGTCCACGAGAGTGGTGTCGGAGATCGCCGAGCCGGGCGCGGACGGCACCGCGACCGTGGTATCCACCCCGGCCAGCATGAACGTCGGATAGCGCTGCGCGTCCAGGCCGGCGTAGGCATAGCGCTCGCCGTCGAGTGCGCCGGACACGAAGAAGGAGAGGCCGTTCACCACCTTGAGCGGGCCGCCGAACGCCGCCTGGATCCGGTTGAACCCGGTGCTCATCGTCTTGCCGAACGGCTCGTCGGTCTCCCAGCTCACGTTGCCCGTGTAGGCGGTGTTGGAGCCGGTCCGGGTCGCGATGTTGACGATGCCCGACTGGGCGTTGCCGAATTCGGCCGAGCTGGCGCCAGTGGTGACGGACGCCTCCTCGAACGAGTTGGTCCCGACGGCGATCGTGTTGCCGCCCGATACGCCGCCCGGACTCGAGCGGTTGCCCGGGTCGATCGGCACCCCGTCGATATAGGTGGCCGCCTCATCGCGTCGGCCGCCGCGCACGGAAATCCCGTTCCCGTTCGCGTCCGCCACGACGCCCGGCTGCAGTGTCAGCACCTGGCTGATGCGGTCCACCGGGAGCTGGTCGCTGAAGGTCCCGTCGATGCGCTGCTTGGACGTCACCTCGTCACGCGGCACCAGCGGCTGCGTGGTCTGCACTGAGATGTCCTCGAGCTGCACCGTCGAGGCCTGGAGCGCGAAGTCCTGGGTGATGGTCTGGCCGCCCAGCACGCGCACGCCCTCGGCCCGCACCGCGCGGTAGCCGATGAACGCGGCCCGCATGGCCACGGTGCCCGACGGCACGTTGTTGATGAAGTAGTACCCCTGCGGGTTCGTCAGCGCGCTGAAGGCGCTGCCGACGATGACGACCTGGGCATTGGCGATCGGCGCGCCGGCCTGATCGCGGACCCTGCCCTCGATCTTACCAGTCGCCTGGGCGAGGAGCGACGACGCCCCGACTCCCAGAGCCACTGCCGCGAGCGCGTACACGCGCGCTGCGCGAGCGAAGGCGCTCACACGGCTCAGCTTCATGGAAACGTCCTCCAAAGGGTAGGCAGCGGCCAGCGACCCGTGCCGCTCACACACCCTAACGTCCGACCCGCCACGCCATGGACCGCCATTCGGTGAACGCACCGCCACCGTCGGCGGACGCCACGCCGTCAGAGGCCGATGCCCCGCAGGGCCGGCGCGCGGCTCCGGCTCGCATTGAGCCGGACCCCGCTCTTCAGTTCCACGATGAGACGGCCTTCGGGCGTGCGGTGGATCGCCGTGATGCGGTCGAGGCGGACCATGTGCGACCGATGGATGCGCAGGAACTGCGTGGGGTCGGTCCGCCGCTCCAGCTCGCCGATCGTGGCGTGGACCAGATGCCGCCCCCCGGCCGTGTGCAGCCGGACATAGTCGTCGCGCGCCTCGAACCACTCCACCTCGCTGAGCGGCACGACGACGATCCCGCCCCGCTCCCGGATCAGCAGCCGGCTGAGCCAGGGGCTCGGCCCGTCGGGCAGGCGCATGCGCGCGCGTTCCAGCGCCTGGCGCAGCCGCTCGGCGCCGAACGGCTTGAGCAGGTAGTCCGCCGCCTCCACCTCGAAGGCCGCGACGGCGTAGCGGTCGTGCGCAGTGGTGAAGACGACGGCCGGCCGGTGCGCGGCGCCGGCCAGCACGTCGAGCCCGTTCATCCCCGCCATCTCCATGTCGAGGAGGACCACGTCGGGCCGGAGCTGGTCGATCTGCCGGACGGCCGACTCGCCGTCCGCGGCCTCGCCGACCAGCTCCACCCATGAGCAGTCCGCCAGCATGCCGCGCACCCGCGCACGTGCCAGCGCCTCGTCATCGACCGCGACCACGCGAATCGTCTCCCTCATGGCTCCCTCCTGGTGCGAATGTCCCGCCGTCACGATGCGGCGTGCGTCCTGCGCAGTGTGACGGCGGGAATCGGCCGAGTCGCACCGGGGATAGCTGCGCGGAAACAGCAATTCTGCAGGGGGAGCACCCTGAAACGCGTGGGACCGGGGACGAAGCGCGCTGGCGAGGGACGAGTCGCCGCGGACGATCAGCAGCCCCGTGAGGCCGGCTCCGTCCCAGTTGCCGCCAGCCGCATGCGCGCGGCATATTGGCGCATGCGGATCAACTGGCCGTACCTCGCACGGGCGTGGGCCACCGGCACGGGGCTCTGGGCCTGCTTCGTGATGGTCCGGCTGCCACTGCGCATCCTCACGGGCACCATCCCCGCGCGGTTCATGCTGCCGGCGTTCCAGCGTGGGATGCTCTTCGGCCTTCCGTTCATCCTGCTGGCTCCGGTCTTTCATCAACTGGTCCGCGCGGTGCTCAGGGGCACCATCTCGCGCGGCCGCGCGGCGCTGGCCGCGCTTGCGCTCCTGCTCGTCATCTTCGCCGTCGAGCCGGCGACGATGCTGTACTTCGGGGTGCGCCCGGAGGGCGACGCATTCAGCTACGGCCGGTTTGCCCTCGCCCGCACCGACTCGAACATCCTCGCCTTCATTGCGGCGCTGGCGGCCGCGACCGTCGTGACCTACCGGCTCGAGCTGCAGCGGGCGCGGCTCCACTCGGCGCGGCTGCAGACCCAGGTGCTCGAAGCCCGGCTCCAGGTCCTGCTCCTGCAGCTGCAGCCGCACTTCCTGTTCAACACGCTCAACAGCGTGGCGGAACTGGTGCACCGCGACTTCGTGCGCGCCCGGCAGCTCCTGGCCCGCCTGGGCGAGCTGGTGCGCACCACCTTCGACCGGCCCGGCACCCAGCTGGTGACCGTGGCCGAGGAGACCGACTGGCTCCGCGCCTACGCCGAGATCCAGGAGACACGATTCGCGGACGCGCTGTCGGTCGAGTTCGACATCGCGCCGGAGGTCGGCAGCGCGACGGTGCCGCGGCTGCTGATGCAGCCGCTGCTGGAGAACGCGATCCGGCACGGCATCGGCCAGGGGGGGCGAGGCGGACGGGTGCGGATGGAGGCGCGGGCCGCTGCCGGCAGGCTGCGTCTCGAAGTCACCGACAACGGAGCCGGCATGCCGGCCGGCCGCCTGCGCGAGGGCGTGGGACTTGGCCTCACCCGGCGCCGCCTCGAGCAGCTCTATGGCAACGACGCGACGCTGTCGCTCCGTCCCCTGCCGGCTGGAGGAACCGCCGCATCGCTCGACCTGCCGCTCCGGCTGGCAGGGCCTTCGTCGGTATCCGAGCCGGAAGGGACGGAGCTCGAGCGTCCCGCGCCGCTGCTCCGCAGCAGCCCGATGACCGCTTCACGCGCGGCGCTGGCGATCCTCGGCGGCTGGGCCCTGGTCTACGTGGCCGGCTTCCCCACGTCCCTTGCCGACCAGCTGCCGCGCCTTCCGGTTCCCGATGCCGCCCTCGCGGCAGCGCGGGGCCGCGCCATGGAGATCCTTCCGTGGCTCTTCGCCACGCCGCTCGTCATCCTCTGGGCCCGGTGGATCGCGACGCGGGTGCGGCGGCTCCCGCTGCTGGTCCTCTGCCACATCCTCGGAGGTGCCGCCGTCGTCGCCGCGCAGCAGGTGCTCTACCGGTCCGCCGGGATCATCCGGCCGGAGTACCCGCCGGGCTGGATCACGGCCTACATGGTCTGGGGCGCGATGGTGTACGTGGCGATCGCCACCGCGGCGCATGTGTGGGTCGTGCAGGAGCGCTACACCGAGGAGGCGCTGGCCGGCGAGCTGCTCGCGCGCGATCTCGCGCAGGCCGAGGTCGATGCCGTGAGCTGGCGCCTGCAGCCCGACTTCATCGCGGGCGTGCTCGACGACATCGCGGCGCTGGCCGGCACCGATCCGGCGCGGGCGGACGCGCTCACCGTGGCGCTGGGCGACCTCATGCGCGTCATGCTGGACGGCGCGGGCGTCGCGCAGGCGGAGCCCGATCCCGGTCGCGAGCTCGCGCTGGGCCGCGGGCGCGATGCCGTCGCCGCGCTGCGCCGCGGTGCCCGGGCCCGCACCGCATGAGCGGGCCGATCAGCGTCGTGGTGGCGGACGACGAGCCGCTGGCGCGCGACCGTCTTCGCCGCCTCCTCGAAGGCGACCCCGGTGTCCGGCTGGCCGCCGAGTGCAGCGGCGGGCTCGCGGCGCTCGAAGCGATCGACCGGCACCGGCCGCACCTGCTGTTCCTCGATGTGCAGATGCCCGACCTGGATGGTTTCGAGGTGCTGCAGGCCGTCCCTCCCGACCGGATGCCCGCCGTCGTCTTCACCACTGCCTACGACCGCTACGCACTGCAGGCGTTCGATGCCCAGGCGGTGGACTACCTGCTCAAGCCCTACTCCGAGGCGCGCTTCACCAGCGCGCTCGCGCGGGCCAAGGCTGCGATCGCCGGAGCGGATGGCGCGCGGGCGCGGACCCTGGCGGGCCTGCTCGCGCAAGTGCGCACCGAGCGCGACGCACGGACGGATGGCGCCTACCTGGAACGGCTGCTGGTGCGGGATGAGGGGCGGGTGATCGTCGTTCCGGTCAGCGACCTCGAGTACGCGGAGGCCGCCGGCAACTACGTGCGGCTGCATGCGGGCGGGGCGGAGCACCTGCTGCGCGAGACGCTGTCCGACCTCGAAGCGGGGCTCGACCCGCGGCGCTTCGCGCGGATCCACCGCTCCAGCATCGTCAACGTCGCGCACGTTGCCGAGCTCGAGCCGTGGTTCTCGGGCGACTACATGGTCGTGCTCCGGAGCGGCACCAAGCTCAAGCTGAGCCGGAGCTTCCGCCAGGCAGTCGAGGCCAGGCTGCGCGGGACGGCCTCCGCCGACTGAGAACCCCGGCTCAGCGCGCCGGTTCGCCCGCCACGACCCAGGTCCTGCCCGTGCGGTAGCCGTTCACGAGACTCCAGGCGGACGTCACCAGGAAGTCGATGTTGCCGTCGCCATCCACGTCGCCGATGCCGACCGCATCGAAGCCCAGCGTCTCGCCCGGCACCGCGCCGGTCATCGTCCGGATCGTCGAACCGTCCTTCCCGGACACCACGGCGATGCGCCCGCCCGACCAGGCCTTCCCGGAATGCTGCCACGCGCCGAGGACGAGATCGTCGTGGCCGTCATGGTTCACGTCGCCCGTCCTCGCGGCGCCGATGCCGAAGCCCTCGCCAGCCGCCTCCCCGGTGATCGTGAGCAGGCGCGTCCCGTCCCTGCCCGAGAATACGTACCCGCGTCCGGTAGACGGGCCCCTGGCCCCGTTCGGATAGTCGGACACGAAGAAGTCGTCGGCACGGTCGGCGTTCACGTCGCCGACGATCGACACGAACATCCCCCCGAACGCAACGCCGGTCGAGTCGGCGTCCTTCACGAAGCGGGGCGTCGCGGCCAGCCGGTCGTAGGCGTAGACCCTCCCACGCTGCTGCGGGCCGCCGCCCGCAGCGCCGATGAGGAGCAGCTTCCCGTTGCCGCCGCCGACGGCCGAGCCGAAGGCGTCGTTCGCGTTCTCCCCATCGAGTGTGAGAAGCCGCCGCCCGTCCTTGCCCGAGAAGACATAGGCCCGTCCCTTCGGCGCACCCGATGCGGTGCTGCCGGGCGCACCGGCGGCGATGTCGGCATGGCCGTCGCCATCGAAGTCGCCGATACCCGCCGCACTGGTCCCCAGGCCCTGGTCGGCTGAGTCACCGCGCAGGCGCAGCAGCTCCCTGCCGTCGCGCCCCGAGAGGATCAGGACGGCGTTGATGCCGGGCGCGCCGGCGACTACGTCGGGGGTCCCGTCGGCATTGACGTCGCCGGCCGCCTCGAGGCCGATGCCCAGCCGTGCCGCGGAATCTCCGACCTGGCGCCAGAGCTGCCTGCCCGAGCGGCCCGAGTAGACGAAGACCTCACCGCGCTGCGCGCCCGCGGGCGGGTTGGCCGGTGCCGAGACGACGACGTCGCTCACGCGGTCGCCGTCCACGTCCCCCACGGCGCGCGCGATCCAGCCGAACTCACCCCCGACCGCGGTGCCGCGCCACTCGTGGATCACCCGGACCGGCTCGGCGAACGCCCTGGCGAAGACGGCCGAGTCCGGGAAGAGCGCCGCGAAGCGCGGATCGCCGCGCAGCTTCTCGACCTCGGGATTGCCGAGGACCGTCGTGAAGTCGAACCCGTTCGAGCGCACCTCGCCGAGCCAGCGCGCCGCGTCGTCGCCGGGGCCGCCATCGGCGGCGAGCAGGAAGAGCTGGAGGGTCGCGGGACGGCGGGTGGCCGGTATCGCATGTGCCTTCTGCAGGGCCTCCGCGGCGCCGGCGCGGTCCCCGAGGCGGCGGCGCGCCCGGCCGAGGAGCATCCAGGCCTGGCCGTTGCCGGGTGTGGATACGACGACACCCTCGAGCAACGTGGCAGCCGAGTCGAACTGGCTGGCGCCCATCAGGCGCTGGGCGGCCTGGAGCGCCGGCGGGGAGCCAGCAGCCTGCTGTGCCTGCGCGGAGTGGGTCGCCGTGACGAGCAGCGTCGCGGCCAGCACTGCAATGGACCTTGTCATGCCCGGTTTCGGTTTGGGAAGAAGATTGCACCCCGGACAACCTACGTTCCGTTCCGCGCAACGGTGCCGGTGTGTCGGCGAGTGGGTGGCCCGGGCCCGTGGATTGCCGGGTTCAGTGGACGCCGGATTCACGCAGGATCGCCGGCAGCCCGACCCGGTACGTATCGCCCAGGGAATTGCCCGGGCCGCGCAGCCGGCGGCGGAGCTCGTCGCCGTCGAGCGGCGCCCCGAGGTCACCGTCGGCAAAGGTGCGGTTGCTGGTGAAGTAGAGCCACTGCCCGTCGGGAGAAACGAGGGGGCAATACTCAACGGCTCGTGAGTTCACGCGCGGGCCGAGATTGCGCGGAGCGGTCCAGGCACCGTCGGGGCCGCGAACCGTAATGTAGAGGTCGAGGTCGGGGCCCCCGTCCGGCCGGCCCCGCGACGCGAAGATGATGTACCGTCCGTCGGGCGCGACCCACGGCGTCGTGTCATGGTTGTCCACGCCGTTGACGACGGGCCCGAGGTTCTCGGGCGCGCCCCAGCCGTCCGCGGCCCTGGGCACCCGGTACAGGTCGCCGGCGCCGTGACTGTCGTCGCGCACCGCGGCGATGTACAGGTCACCGGCCGACGTCATCGTCACGTAGTGTTCGTCCTGCGGGCCGTTGACGGTCGCGCCCAGGTGCTTCGGTTCACCCCAGCCGTTGCCCTCGCGCTCCATCACCCAGATGTCCAGATCCCTCCGGGGCTCGCCGCCGGGAACGAGCGGGCGCTTCGAGAGGAAGAACAGGCGGGAACCGTCGGGCGTCACGTAGGGATCGGCGTCGTCGTAGCGGCCCGAGAACGCGGCCGTGGTCGGCGTCGTCCAGGCGTTTCCTCGCCGGCGGGTCTCGAGTATGAAGCGCATGCGCCCGTAGACCGGCGTGCTGACCGTGAAATAGGCGGTCCGGCCGTCCGGCGTGAATGTCGGGGGAAGCTCGTAGTCACCCGTCGAGAAGATTCCGGCGCCGAACAGCTGTGCGGTGTCACTGCTGGCGGAGGCGGCGCTCGTTCCGCCGGTCTGGGCGTGTGCGCGCGGCGCCCCGGCGAGGAGGGCGAGGAGCAGGGCGAAGGAGGACGGGGTACGATGCATGGGCGGCTCGGGTCGGGACGGTCGGGCAAGTATGTTCAGGCATGGAGAATGAGCACAATGCCTTCGGCGGCGAAGCTGACGAACGGCTCGACGACGAGGCGGAGGTGTCCTGCCCCTGGTGCGGCGAGATCGTCACCATCCAGCTCGATCCGGGCGGCGGTGAGTCGCAGGACTACGTGCAGGACTGCGAAGTCTGCTGCCGGCCGTGGCATGTGCAGGTCCGCTTCGTGGCCGGCGAGGCGGAGGTGCTGGTCGAGCCGGAATAGCCCGGGCCTTCAGGGTGGTGCCGGTGGTCCTGACGGCGCCGAGTCCGGCGCGAAGCGGCTGCGCATCTCCGCCAGCACCTCGCCGACCACGCGCGCGAGCAGCCCGTCGAGACTGTCGGCAGGTGCCGCGCGGGAGGCCGCCCAGATCGCGTGACCGTCGCCCGGATCGACCGCGCGGAGCGCCACGTTGAGGGAACCCTCGTCGTCGATCACCGCGCCTTCGATGTAGGCCGCCATGGACGCCGGGAGTGAGTCGCCCCGCGCAATGCGGGACTGCAGCGCCGCGGAGGCCGTCCGCGAGGTCACACTGAGGCCCGGGATCCCGGTGAGCGCGCTGGTCAGCTGGTCCGCCAGGCGCTCGGCGACGTAGGCCTGCGAGGAGTCGGGCCCGATCGATACGAGCGGAAGGACGGCGAGGAGGCGCGGCGCGGCCACTGCCTCCGCCGCAGGCTCCCGGACGGTCCCGGACCTCCACACGAGGCCGGCGGCCACCATGAGGCCGAGGAGGACCAGGGCGAGGGCGGCGGTCCGCCTCCGCGGGACAGGCACCGGTGCCGGCACGGGGGTGGTCACCGCGAACCCGCCGCTCAGCATCTCCGGCCGGTCCAGCGCTTCGGCGATGTCGCCGGCGTCCTGCGGCCGGTCGGCCGGCTGCTTCCGCAGGCAGTCCATCACCAGGGCGGCGAGCGCCCGCGGCATGTCTGGCCGCCGTTCCCACAGCGGAACCGGCGTTTCAGTGAGATGCGCCGCGAAGAGCTGCTGCGGGGTGCCCAGGAACGGCGGCTCTCCGGCAAGCATCTCGTACCCGAGCACGCCGAGCGAGTAGATGTCCGCCCGATGGTCTGTGCCGGCCTCCCCGGCGATCTGCTCCGGCGCCATGTAGGTCGGCGTGCCCAGCGACATGCCCGGCACGGTAAGCCCCGGGTCAGGGAGTGACGATGGGCCGCGCGATCCCGCGATCGCCTTGGCGATCCCGAAATCCGCCACCACCGGCGTCCCGCCGGCCAGCAGGATGTTGTCCGGCTTGATGTCGCGATGGACCACGCCGCGCGCGTGCGCGAAGGCGAGCGCCAGCGACACGCCGCGCAGGATCCTGACGGCATCGACCACGCGCAGCGGCCCGCTCGCCAGCAGGCTCCGCACCGAGGCGCCGTCCACGTAGGGCATCACCAGGTACGGCGTCCCCTCGACGTGCCCTGCGCTCAGGATGGGCACGATGTGGGGATGCTGCAGGCCGATGGCGAACTCGATCTCGCGCTGGAAGCGCACGATCCCGTCGAACGCCAGCGCCTCCCGGCTCACCACCTTGACCACCACCCGGCGGCCCAGCCGGTTGTCCCGCGCGATGAAGACCCGGGCCATGCCCCCACCGAGCTCGCGCTCGATGTCGAAGTCGGCGCCCAGGGCGGCGGCGACGATGTCGGCGGGGGCGGGCGCGGGGCTCATGCGGGCGATCCCATCATTCCAACATAGACGGGAAATCGCCCCGAAAGGTTGACGCCCCGCCCCGGTCAGGGTGTCTCGCCCGACCCCTGCCGCAGGTAGAGAAAGTCGTAGACCGTGGTCCACGTCGCGCCGCCGTCGGTCGAGTTCTCGGCGTGCTGGCGGACCCGGTTGGGCGCGAGGGGCGTGAAGCTGAGGCGCACGTTGAGCTTGCCCTGCGGCGTCATCCGCTCGCCCAGGAACCGGAGCGTGCTGCCATCGAGCCGGCCCTCGCGATACTCCTGCTGGGACGCCCCGCTCGCGACCCAGGTCTGCTGCCAGTAGCCGGCCTGGACGTTGTACCAGTTCATGCTCTTCCCCGAGCCGCCCAGCGACCCCTCCCAGTTCTCGAGCAGGACGCACCCGCCGAGGATCTTCTGCACCGAGTTGGTGCCGGCAAGCTGCTTCGCGGGGGTATACACGTCCCAGTCGCCGATCCAGAAGTCGAACTGGCGGGCCGCGGGCATCGTGTCGCAGGGGAAGAAGGCGAGCCGGACCTGCTCCTGGCGCTGCGCCATGCGCGGATCCGTGAGCAGCGCGGCGAGATCGGGATCCTGCGCGATGGTCTTGGGCCCGACGAAGCCGGCCGCGATGGCCGAGTCGAGGGCCAGGAATGCCCCGTCGGCCTTGCCGAGCCGGGCACGTGCGCTGGCCAGGTTGTACCACGAGGCCCCGCGAGTGGACGGCCCCGGCGCCGTGAACCTGGTCGCCTTGTCGAACGCGGCCTCGGCCGGTCCGTAGCGGCCCTGCATGTGCTCGGCGACGCCGAGGCGGTACCAGAACTGGCCACGATCGCGCGCCTTGGCCACGAGGGCCCGGTAGGCGCCGGCGGCCTCGGGCCACTGCTGCTGGCGGTAGAGCGAGTCGGCCCGGGCCACGGCGGGATCGGCAGGGGGGGCCGACGGTGCCTGGGCGGAAAGTGGGTGGGCGAGCAATACCAGCGCGACAGCAGCGGAGGTCGGGAAGCGGAGCAAGGTCGGCATGCGTTCCATCCGAAGGGGGATGGAAACGGGACGCCGAAGTGGCGGGCCTGGACACCGAGGTGGGACGGAACGCGCATGCGGCGGGACGAGCCGCACCGGAAAAAAGTCCGGCCCCGTCCGCGGGGGGACGGAGCCGGGCTGTCTCATGGGCCTGGGTAGAGTTGAACTACCGACCTCACGCTTATCAGGCGTGCGCTCTAACCACCTGAGCTACAGGCCCTTACCACTGTATGGGGACGGGAGGATAGCCACCCGCCCCCGCCGGCGCAACCCGGCCCGGGTCAGCGCTCGTCTTCGTCCTCATCGTCGAGGATGATGTCGTCGTCGAGCTCCTCGTCCTCATCGTCTTCCCCATCGAGTTCCTCGTCGTCGTCCTCGAGGTCCTCGTCCTCCTCGTCGTCGAACGTGAAGCCATCCTCGAACTCGTCCGCATCCTCGTCGAAGCGGCGGCGCATCTCGATGACTTCCGTTGACGTCTCCCAGGCCAGCATGATCTCCTCCGCCACCAGGAAGGTGTGGTGGATGGTGAAAAAGGGCGCGTCTAGGACGCGTTCTCGACCCGGGCGGCGGCCCGGGCGGCCTTCTTGCGATCGGTTGCCGCGAGCTGCCGCTTGCGGAGCCGGATCGACTGCGGGGTGACTTCGATCAGCTCGTCCTCGTCGATGTACTCGAGGGCGTACTCCAGGGTGATCTGGCGCGGCGGCTCGAGGATGACGTTCTCGTCCGAGGCCGTGGTCCGCATGTTGGACAGCTTCTTTTCCTTGGTCACGTTGACGTCGAGATCGCTGGGGCGCGAGTTCTCGCCCGCCAGCATGCCCTCGTAGACCTGGTCTCCGGGCGACACGAACATCTGGGCCCGCTCCTGCAGGTTGCCGAGCGCGAAGGCCACCACCGCGCCTTCCCGGTCCGCCACCAGCACGCCGCGCTTCCGCCCCGAGAGCGGACCGGCCCACGGGCCGTAGTCGAGGAACCGATGATGCATCATCCCGGTGCCCCGCGTGTCGGTCAGGAACTCCGAGCGGTACCCGAAGAGCCCGCGCGCCGGGATCCGGAAGGTCATGCGGACCATCCCCTGCCCCGGATTCTTCATCTCGATCATCTCGGCGCGGCGCGGCCCCAGCTTCTCCATCACCGCGCCCATGTACTCCTCGGCGACGTCGATCATCAGCTCCTCGTACGGCTCGAGCCGCTCGCCGTCGGGGCCGGTCCGGGTGATCACCCGCGGGCGCGAGACCTGGAACTCGTAGCCCTCCCGCCGCATCGTCTCCATCAGGATGCCGAGGTGCAGCTCGCCGCGGCCGGAGACGGAGTGGGTGTCGGGGCTCTCGGTCGGCTCCACCCGGAGCGCCACGTTGCGCTCCAGCTCGCGATAGAGCCGGTCGCGCAGCTGGCGGCTGGTGACGAACTTCCCCTCGCGGCCGGCAAAGGGGCTGTTGTTGACGATCACGTCCACCGAGATCGTCGGCTCCTCGACCGCGATGCCGGCGAGCCGCTCGGGATGATCCACCGACGTCACCGTCTTGCCGATCTCGATCCCCTCGAATCCCGCCAGGGCCACGATGTCGCCCGCCTCGGCCTCCTCGACCTCGACGCGGTTGAGCCCGTCGAAGGTGTAGAGCTTCGTCACCCGGTTCTTCTCGACCACTTCGTCGGACACCATGCCCGGCTCGCCCAGGGGCAGCAGCGCCACCTGGTCGCCCACCCGGAGCCGGCCCCGCTCGATGCGCCCGATGGCGATGCGCCCGAGGAAGGTCGAGAAGTCGAGCGTGGAGACCAGCATCTGGAACGGCGCGTCGGGATCGCCCGTGGGCGCCGGAACGTAGGACAGGATGGTCTCGAACAGCGGCGCGAGGTCGGTGCCGGGCTGCTCCAGCTCGTGCGTGGCGGTGCCCGCGCGGCTCGAGGTATAGAGGAACGGCGCGTCGAGCTGCTCGTGGGTGGCGTCGAGGTCGATGAAGAGCCCGAGCACCTCGTCGTGCACCCGGAGCGGCTCGGCGTCGGCCCGGTCGATCTTGTTGATGGCGACGATGGGCCGGAGCCCCAGCGCCAGCGCCTTCCGGGTGACGAACCGGGTCTGCGGCATCGGCCCTTCCGCCGCGTCCACCAGGATCAGCACGCCGTCGACCATGCGCAGGATCCGCT
>CAMLLJ010000062.1 GCA_946480845.1 uncultured Gemmatimonadota bacterium | reverse complement strand
GGATCGTGGTCGAGATTCGCGACGCGGCGACGGGGGCGCCCATGGCCGCCCAGGCGATGGGTCAGGTCGAGGACCACCGGTTCGCCGACAGCCTCGCGGCCCATGGGTTCGCCGGGAACCCGCCGGTCATGCTGTCGCGGGCCAGCGCCTTTGAACGACCGGGGACCTACGTGGTGACCGTGTTCGCGCCGGGCTACCTGCCCTGGGTGCGCGACGCGGTCGAGGTCCATGACGACGAATGCCACGTCCGGACTGTGACACTCGAGGCCCGGCTCGAGCCGGCCTGACCCGGGTCAGCGCCTCACCACCTCGCTCGATTCCCTCCCATCCCGGATCTCGTACCCCGCGGCACGGACCAGGTCCCGAATCCGGTCCGCCTCCGCATAGTCCTGCGCCGCCTTGGCCGCTCGACGCCGTTCGGCCCACGAGAGCGCCCACACATCCGCCTCCCTGGGCTCGGCTGGCGGCGTTTCGGAGGGGGCGACGGTAGCCGTGGGTTCGACGCCCGGCGTGACCCGCGCGCTCCCCGTCGGGAGCACGTCGAGCACCCGGTCCGCCAGCTCGATCACGCCGAGCGCGGCGGCGCCCGGCACGCGGCCCTCGTCGAGGAGCCGGTTGGCCTCGCGGGCGAAGACGAAGAGGGCGGCCAGCGCGCGCGGTGAATTGAGGTCGTCGTCGAGCGCCGCCGCGAAATCCGCGCGAAAGGTCTCCGCCAGCGGCGCGAAGGCGGGATCCTCGCTGCCCCGGGACCGCTCCCGCAGGCGGTCGCGCAGTTCCCCCAGACGCCGGGACCCCTCCCGGGCGTGCCCCAGCGATTCGTCGCTCCAGTCGAGCGGCTGGCGGTAATGGGTGTTGAAGATGAGGAGCCGGACCGCGCCGGCGTCCACCTGCTCCTCCTTCAGGTCCCGGGCCGTCAGGAAGTTGCCGAACCGCTTCGACATCTTGGACCCGCCCATGGTGAGGAACTCGCCGTGCATCCACACCCGGGCGAACTCCTCGCGTCCCGTATGGGCGCAGCTCTGGGCGATCTCGTCCTCGTGGTGCGGGAAGATCAGGTCCACGCCGCCGGCGTGGATGTCGAGCACGTCGATCCCCCACTTGCGCCCGATGAGGTCGAGCGCCATGGCCGAGCACTCGAGGTGCCACCCGGGCCGGCCGCGGCCGAAGGGCGCGTCCCAGGCGGCGCCGACGGCCTCATCCTCGGGGCGCGCGGCCTTCCAGAGCACGAAGTCGCGGGCGTCCTCCTTGGCGTATTCGTCGGTGCTCACCCGCTCGCTGGCGCCGGTCCGGAGCTCCCGGGTATCGAGGCGGGAGAGCCGGCCGTAGGCCGGGAAGCGCTCGATGGCGAAGTAGACGGAGCCGTCCTCTCCCCGGTAGGCGATCCCCCTGGCCAGCAGCGACTCGACCAGCGCCACCATGGGTGCGATGAACTCGGTGGCCCGCGGGTACACCGACGCATCGCGGATGCGCAGGTACGCCCGGTCCTCGTGGAACGCCCGGATGTACTGCTCCACGTAGGTGGCGAGCGGCTGGCCCGCGGCGCCGGCACCCTTGATCGTCTTGTCGTCCACATCGGTGAGGTTCATGATGAAGAAGACGTCGAGCCCCGACGCCTCCAGCCACCGCCGGAGCAGGTCCTCGAAGAGGAAGGTCCGGAAGTTCCCGATGTGCGCGAAGTTGTAGACGGTGGGGCCGCAGGCGTAGAGCGCCACGCGGCCGGGCGTTCCGGGCTCGAAGGGGCCCACCGCGCGCGTGAGCGTATTGTAGAGCCGGAGGGTCATGCGCCCCCCGCGGCGCCGGCCGCCCGCGCGATGTCCTCGTCGCCCGCGTGCTGGTCCACGGTGACGTGGACCCGGCGCTGCGGGTAGGGGATCTCCAGCCCCTCGCGGTCGAGCCGCATCTTGATGCGGCGGCGGAACTCGCGCGCCACGCCCCACTGCAGGCCCGGCTGGGTCCGCGCCAGCACCCGGATGACGATGGCGCTGTCGCCGAGCGACTCGACGCCCGGCACCTCGAGCGGCGAGTCGAGCTGCGACTTCCACTCCGGCTCCTCGGAGAACTTCGCCGCTTCGTCGCGCACCACCTGGAGCGCGGCGTCGAGGTCCGCGTCGTAGGCGATGCCGATGTCGATGACCGCGCGCGACCACCCGCGGGTCATGTTGCTCACGACCTTGATCTCGCCGTTGGGGACGATGTGCACGGTCCCCTTGAGGTCCCGGAGCGCCACCACCCTGAGCGTCATCTTCTCCACGGTACCGCTCTTCCCCGCCACCTCGATCACGTCGCCCACCGCGAACTGGTTCTCCAGCAGCATGAAGAAGCCCGCGATGATGTCCTTGACCAGGCTCTGCGCGCCAAACGACACGGCCAGTCCCAGGATGCCGAAGCCCGCCAGGATCGGGCCGATGTCCATGAAGACGTTGATGGTGAGCAGGATGGCGAGCGCGACGGCGACGATGCGCCCGATCCCGCGGAGCAGCTGCGAGAGGGTGCGGCCGCGCTTCTCCCGCGAGGTGGTGACCAGGTCATTCCCGTCGTCCACCGCAGCCTCGATGCGGCGCGCGATCAGGTTGACGACCTGGACGATGAGCCAGGCCATCACCCAGATCGCCACCACGCGGAGGCCGAGCCGCGTGAGCGCCGCCGCTTCGACCTCGAAGAAGTCGGCGATTCCGCGGATCCACTGAGGCATGGCTAGCAGCACGCAGGCTCCCTCGGTTATGCAGGAGGTTCGGGACGCCTAACCTAGAGGCGGCGAGCGCGGCGAGTCAACCGAGTACACCACGCGGCTCGACGCGACGGCACGCCCGGCGGCGAGACGGTCCGCCAGCACCGGCTCCGGTGCCGCCGTGCCGAGCGGGTACCAGGTTCGCCGCCCGTCGGCGCCGGCAATCTCGAGCGTGCGGCCGGACCAGACCTGGTCGGCCGCGACCGTGACGACCGCCGGCCCGCGCCGGACCAGGATCCGCGCCGCGCGCGCGGCGAGCGCCGCCAGGTCGTGCCCGAGCAGGAGCGAGACGGTGCCGTGGCCGGTTCGAATGGCGAGGGGAAGCCGGGGTGGCGGGCGGTGATCCCGCTCGATCCAGACGCCCAGGACGCCCGGCGCCTCGGCATGGCGCACGAGCTGCCCGAGGGTGGTCCGAAGCGAGAGCGGGGAGAGCACCTGGGCGGGCCGCTGCATCCCGGAGGATGCAGCAGGCGTCGCGAGCGGCGGGTATCACGGCCGCCCGTGACTGGGCGAACCGACGCGATCAGACCGGGAGCCGGACTCCGGCCCCCGCCGCATGGGCCGTCGCGATGGCGTCCACAAGCGGCTCGGGGGAGAAGCGCACCGGATCGGTGGCCGGCAGGCCGGTGTCCCGCGTGGCCGCCTCGCACGCGGCGCGCGCCTCGGCCTCGCCCAGGTCGTAGGTGTTGAGCGCGATGCCGATCACCCGGGTGGGGTGGACGGCGGAGCCGATCGATTCGTAGAGCCGCACGTACTCGGACAGGGCCGGGATCCTGAGCCACGACGCCTGGCGATAGTCGCCAATGTACTCGCGCGACGCCTGGTGGCAGAGGATCAGGGCGTCGGGACAGGAGCCGTGCAGGAGCCCGAGCGTCACGCCCGAATAGCCGGGGTGATTGATGCTCCCCTGCCCCTCGACCAGCACGATGTCGGCCCCCTCCGCTCCCTGCAGGGTGATCCGCTCCGCCGCGCCAGCGATGAAGTCGGCCACCACCGCGTCCACGGCGATGCCCCAGCCTTCGATCATGATGCCGGTCTGGCCGGTGGGCACGAACCGGGTGCGCAGGCCGCGTTCGTTGAGGGAGCGCACCAGCTGCAGCTGCGCGGTCATCTTCCCGACGTTGCAGTCGGTGCCGACCGTGAGGATCCGGAGCGCCGACGTCTCCTTGGCGGCCCCGCTGGCGATCGGGAGGTCGGGCGGCGGCCGGCGCAGGTCGAGGAGCTTCCGCCCGCGGGTGCGCGCCTTCTCGGCGAGCATCGGGTCATCGGCGAGAAAGGTGTGCAGGCCGCTCCAGATGTCGCAGCCGGCGTCGATCGCCTGGGCGAGCCAGGTCCGCCACTCCTCCGGCAGGCGGCCGCCCTGCGGAGCGATGCCGATCAGCAC
This sequence comes from uncultured Gemmatimonadota bacterium, assembly GCA_946480845.1. The sequence continues at coordinate 9,017 of CAMLLJ010000062.1, read as the reverse complement.
GGCGTCGGGCTTGAAGCGGAGCCCCTCTTCCATCGAGGCCACCACCGGGATGGCGCCGCCGAATCCGAGCACGTCCTGCACCGTCCGGCCCGCCTGGGCGCGGTCGAGCACCGCCACCACGCCGTCGGGCCGGTAGCGGATGACGGAATTCGCGGTCTTCGAGGTCATCGGCCCGAAGTCGCCGTCGGCGAGGATGAGGAAGGGCATGGGAGAGGGACTGGGGATCAGGGGTTAGGGGCCAAGGGCATCGGTGACAATATAGACACCCATCGCCCGCACACAGAAAAGGGCCCGCCGCAGCGAGCCCCTGACCCCTGACCCCTGACCACTGATCCCTGATTCGTTATCCCTGGTCCCCCTTCTCCTCCTCCTCCACGAACTCCGCATCATGGATCGTCTCCCCGCCCCGCCCCAGCTGGCGCGCGCCACCGCCGGCCCCGAGGAGGCCCATCTTCGACTTGAGCTCGAGGAGCTGCTGGTCGGCGCTGCCCTTGTATTCCAGCACCTCGAACTGCTTGGCCAGCGCGTCGCCGGAGAACTCCTCCTGCAGCTCGGCGGCCGCAAGTGCCTTGCGCTCGTTGGCCTCGATCTTTTCGGCCATCCGCTCGAATGAATCGAATGCACTCTTGTCGGAAAGTCCCGACATCGTCTGCTGGATGCGCTCCTGGGCCTCGGCCCGGCGCGCCCGCGCGATGAGGATGTTCTTCTTGCGCTTGGCTTCCTCGATCTTGTCGTTGAGCTGGCGCAGCGAGAGCTTGAGCGCCTCGGTCTCCTGCTTGGACTTGACCCAGGTCTCGTGCAGCGCCTGCGCCCCCTGCAGGTGCTCGTTGTAGCGCATGAGCGCCTGCTTGGCGAGGTCATCGCGCCCTTCCTGCACCGCCAGCATCGCCCGGCGCTCCCATTCCTCCGCCTGCTTCTTCATCGCCTCGGCGTCGGACTGGAGCTTCTTCTCGTCGGCGATCGCGGTGGCGACCTCCGACTTGGCCTTCCCCAGCTGGCCCTTCATGTCCACGATCAGCTGGTTGAGCATCTTCTCCGGGTTCTCGGCCCGGGAGATCATGTCGTTGATGTTCGACCGGAGGAGGGTCGAGAAGCGGTCAAAGATTCCCATGGTCTCTCACCTCTCGCGGTAGGGCGCGAGCGCGCTCAGATGCGACGCCAGGGCCAGCGTCACCGAATCGAAGCTCGCCTCGAACTCGTTGTAGTCCAGGTTCTCCAGCTCCAGCGCGTCGGTGAGCACCACGTGGTCGCCCTCGAGGCCGTAGGAGCCGTGGACCAGCTCACGCGCATTGAGCTCGAGCAGCTGGCGGAACAGCTCACTCCGGAGCGGCTCCGCGGCCGGCAGCTCCATCACCCGGACCCGCAGGATCACCACCGGCGGCGCGAAGTGCACCACGACTTCGGCGCCGTCGGCATTGCGGGCGAGCCAGATGTTCGGCTCCAGCTCCGAGACCGCCAGGCTCCCCGCGTCGAGGCGGTCGAGCCAGCCCTGCACGTCTTCCCGCGTGATCATGAATGGTCTCCGGTAATTTAGCCCAACAACCTGGGATCCTGCACCTGCTGCGACTGCGTGAGCAGGCGCTCGGCGAAGTCCACCCGCTCTTCCAGCTCCTGCATCCGGAACTGCATCGTCTCCAGCTCGGCGACGCGCTCCTCCAGCTCGTAGATCCGCTGCGCCGAGGCTTCGCCCGCCACCTCTTCGGGTGGCAGGTTGGCCAGGCCGCGCTTGCGGCGCCAGGAGAGCACCAGGAGCGACAGGACCGGGATCCCGCCCAGCACGAGCCCGGGGTCCATCTCCATCACCGGCCCCGTGACGATGATCGCGCCGACGGTGGCCGCGCAGTGCACGAAGAGGTCGAAGCCGTCGATCCCGAACGTGCTGCGCACGCTCACGAGCGGCCTCCCTCGAGCCGCGCCGGATCGGGCGAGCCGGCGGCCAGCAGCCGCTCGGCGAAATCAAGGCGCTCCTCCAGCTCCGCGACCCGGTGCTGCACGCCGTCGAGCTCGCGCACCCGGCCACGCAGGTCGTCGAGCTCGGCGAGGGCCGCGGAGTCGAGCCCCTTGTTCTCCAGGCGGCGGCCGAGGCCGACGACGAGCGGCCGCAGGAGCCAGCCGCCGAGGCCGAGCATCGAGAGCGAACCGAAGATGATCCAGGGCAGCTCGGGGTCCATCACTGCTCCAGCCGTTCGCGTTCGTGGCCCTGTGCCAGCAGGCGCTCGGCGAAGTCGAGCCGCTCCTCGATCTCGGCCATGCGGCCCTGCTGGGTCTCCAGCTCGTAGAGGCGGGTGCGCAGCTCCTCGACCTCAGCGCGGAGGGCAGGATCGGCGTGCTTGCCCTCGAGCCGCCGCGCGATGGCGCGGACGATCGGGTACAGGACGGCGACACCGGCCGCCAGCATCGCGAAGAAGATCAGCATCACGATCGGGGGCGGCAGCGTCTCCCATGGCGGCGCGGGGAACGAGCCGACGTAGACGTCCGGGTTCGGCGTCGGGAGGGGCGGGTCCTGGACGAGCATCAGCGGTCGCCGCCCTCGCGGTGCAGCTGGGCCGGCGGCCCGCCGCTCGCCAGCAGCCGCTCGGCAAAGTCCACCCGCTCCTCGAGCTCGGCCACGCGCGCCTGCTGCGCCTCCAGCTCCCCCAGCCGCTGCCGCAGCTCCGCCAGCTCGGCCGGGTCCATCTGCTGCGTCTGGCGGCCACCGATGCGGCGGCCGATGGCCACGCCGATCGGCCCGAAGAAGAATCCCAGGCCGATGAAGCCATACGCCAGGTACATCGCGAATTCGCCGAGTTCGGTCATCGGTCGTGCTCCGGTCCGGGCAGCATGGCCGCCCGCGCATCGGCGGGGCGCGCCAGCAGGCGCTCCGCAAAGTCCACGCGCTCTTCCAGCTCGAGCATCCGCTCGCGGAGGTGGTCCACCTCGCCCATCCGGTCGCGCAGCCCGGCCAGCTCCTCCTGCAGGGCGGCGTCGCCGCCGCGCCCCTCGAGCCGCCGCGCGATCGCCCTCGCGATCGGACCGAGGATGAAGACGGCGCCGATCAGGATGCAGATCACCACGATGGCGAAGAGGACTTCCTCGGTCACCACGCCCCCGCTGGCCACGCCGATGTCGTGGATGACGACGGGCGGCGGATCCGGGATCGGCGGGATCGTCGGAATCTGCTCCTGGATCATCATGGCGACGCCTCCAGCCTGCGGGCCTGGCCCTCCGCCGCGAGCACGCGTTCGGTAAAGTCCACGCGTTCCTCGAGCTCGAGCAGATGGCCGCGCTCCGACTCGAGCTGCTCCACTCGCGCTCGCAGGTCGTCGAGCTCGTCCTCATGCCCGGCGGCGCCTCTTCCTTCCATGCGCCTGAGCTTGATGTTGAGCACCCGGATGGCCGTATAGCCGCCCAGTCCCACCGTGGCCACCGTCGCCACCACCGCCATGAACTCCAGGATGTCCGGATTCACGCTCAGCTCCCCAGCTCGCGCGGGGCGGCGCGGTCGGCGAGCAGCCGCTCCGCGAAGTCGACGCGCTCCTGCAGCTCGGACATTTCCTGGCGGATGTGCTCCAGCTCCTCGTATACCGCCGGGTCCGGTTCCATCGCGGCCGGCACGGCGCCGTGGCGGATCCGGTCAGCGATGGCCCGGCCCATCGGGGTGAAGGAGAACCCGATGGCCGATGCTCCGCCGAAAATGAAAAGGACCGCGAAGACTCCTTCCATCAGCGGATCTCCGGACCAATGGCTCCGGCCGCCGGCCGAGCCAGCAGCCGCTCCGCAAAGTCAAGCCGCTCCTGGACTTCGGCAACGTCCTGACGTACGGCGTCGAGTTCCGCCCGAAGTCCGTCCACTTCCGCCAGGAGCTCCGGATCGCGCGCCGCCCCACCGCGGATCCGGTCGGCGATGGCGCGCCCGATCTGGCTCCGTGCGATGACGATGATCGTCACGGTGCTGAAAAAGGCGACGGGGGCAACGACTTCAGGTCCCATGTGGAAAGCCTACGGGCCCGGGCCCGCAATGTTTCACATCGGGACATCCTGCGGATTCGAGGTAGCCCCGGGTCAGACGAGCTCCACCGTGGCGATCTCGCCAAGGGAGACGGCGATCTCGGTGTCGTCCAGGCCCTGGGGCCTCAGGTAGACCTCGTGAGCGGCCACGTGCGTGTCCACGGTGGTGGGCACCCCCACCACCTCGGCCTTGTCGCTCGTGACGATCCGGACCGCCTGCTCGTGGTCGCCGGCGTAGCCAAGCAGGGACACGATCTCTTCGTATCGCATGGCGTCCTCCGTCGAGGGGTACCTGCCAATCTAGGGAGCGGCCCTCAGAACACCAGCGTCTGCAGGCCGGGCCCGCCAAGGTTGGTATTGAGGTACCTGGTGAGCAGCTCGAACAGGTGCAGCCGCGTGTTCCCCCCGAAGATCCCGTGGTTCCGATTGGGATATTCCATCATGTCGAACGGCTTGTTGGCCTGCACCAGCGCGTTGACGAGCGCCTCGCTGTTCTGGTAGTGCACGTTGTCGTCGCCGCTGCCATGGACCACCAGCAGCTTGCCCTTCATCTGGTCCACGTAGGTGAGCGGCGACCCCTTGTCGTACCCGTCCTTGTTGTCCTGGGGGAGGCCGTTGTACCGCTCGGTATAGATGTTGTCGTAGTAGCGCCAGTGGGTCACCGGCGCCACGGCAACCGCCGTGCTGTAGACGTCGGGCGCCTGGAACAGCGCGTTCAGGCTCATGAACCCGCCGTAGCTCCACCCCCAGATCCCCACCCGCGAGGAATCCACCCACCCCAGGCGTGACATCGCGCGCGCCGCCGCCGCCTGGTCCTTCGTCTCGATGACGCCGAGCTTCCCGTAGACGATCTTGCGCCAGTCGCGGCCGCGCGCGCCGGTGCCGCGGTTGTCCACGCTCGCGACCAGGTAGCCCTGCTGGGTGAGCAGCACGTGCCAGAGGTACTGCTGGCCGCCCCAGGCGTCGAGGACCGTCTGCGAGCCCGGCCCGCCGTACACCTGGAAGAGGATCGGGTACTTGCGTGCGGGATCGAACCCCGGCGGCTTCATCACGTAGGCGTTGAGCGAGATGCCGTCGCCGATGTCCACCTTCATGAACTCGGCCGGTCCCCGCTTGAGCTTCGCCACCCGGCTGAGCAGGGTCCGGTTCTCGACCAGCGGGCGCACCGCCCGGTGGGTCGGGAGCGCGACCACTTCGGAGGTCGGAGGGGTGCCGAACTTCGACCAGGTATGGAAGGCAAAAGCCTGGTTGGGCGCGACGTTGTAGTTGTGCGTGCCGGCCTGGCCCGCCGGCGTCACCCGCTCAGGCCTGGACCCCCGGGTGGTGCGCACGCGGTACAGGTAGCGCTGCGTCGGGTTCTCGGGCGAGGCGATGTAGTAGAGGTAGCGCGCATCCTCGTCGAGGCCGATGACGTTGAGCACGTCGAAGTTGCCGCTGGTGAGCGGCCGCACGGTCCTGCCGTCGCGGCTCACCAGGTAGACGTGGGTCCAGCCGCTCCGCTCGCTCACCCAGGTGAAGTCCTTGCCGTCGTTCACCCAATGGAAGTCGTCCACCACCTCGACCCAGGCGCTGTCGCGCTCGGTGAGGATGGTCCGGACGGCCCCGGTGCGCGCGTCGCCGAGGATCAGATCGAGGGTGTTCTGCAGGCGGTTCATCCGCTGCACCACCACCTCGTCCGAGTTGGCGGCCCACTCCATGCGCGCGAGGTAGTTGTTGCGCGGGTCGCCCTCGATCGCGAGCCAGCGGGTCTCCCCCGCCTCGGCCGGCACCACGCCGATGCGCGCGGCCGAGTTCGACTCGCCCGCCTTGGGATACTGGACGGGCGTCACGACCGGGTAGAGGGAATCGGTGTAATTGATGAGGGTGAAGTCACGCACGCTGTCGGCAACGAGCTGCCAGTAGGCGATGCGCCGGCTGTCGGGGCTCCAGCGCCAGCCGTCGCGCAGCCCGAGCTCCTCCTCGTACACCCAGTCGAAGGTGCCGTTGATCACCGTCCGCGACCCGTCCTTCGTGAGCTGCGCGATGCTGCCGCCCGCCAGGTCCTCGACGTAGAGGTTGTTCTCGCGCACGTAGCCGACCTTGCGGCCGTCGGGCGAGAACTTGGCGAACATCAGCGTGGATTCCTTCGCGTCGGCGCCGCCCAGCTTGCGGATCGGCCCGGAGCGCCGGTCGAGCACCCAGTAGTCGCCGCGGCTGTTGGTGCGCCAGACCGGCTGCGAGTTGGTGAAGACCAGCAGCATGTTGCCGTCGGGCGACCAGGAGTAGTCGTCGATCGCCAGCGGCATCGTGTCGCCCGGCGGCGTGAGCTGGGCCGCGGAAATCATCACCTGCCGTGCCCCGCTCTGCGTTTCGTAGCGCACGATCTCCCTGCCCCGCCCGCCCGCCACGCGCTCCACGGTGGTATAGGCGCGGCCGCCCTCGAGCCACCGGGCGGGCCCGAAGTTCTCGCTGGAGAACTCCGGTGAAGCGTAGATCCGCCGCACCGTGAGCAGCGACGAATCGGCGACGGCGGGCTGGGCGGCGGCCCCGGCGGGCGCAGACTGCGCGGCGAGCGGGGCGGCAGCGAGGAGGGCGAGGACGGCGGCGGCGTGGAGTCTCATGGGCATCACGGGAGAGGGCGAAGGTGCGGTGCTGCGCGTCAACATAGCATACCTCAGACCGGACTGAGGGCGGAAGGGTCGAGGGCGCGGCGGAGGAAGGCGCCGGTATGGCTCGCTTCCGAGCGCGCCACCTGCTCGGGCGTGCCCTGCGCGACCACCAGCCCGCCCCGGTCTCCCCCTTCGGGCCCCAGGTCGACGATCCAGTCCGCCGTCTTGATGACGTCGAGATTGTGCTCGATGACCACGACGCTGTTGCCCTTGTCCACCAGCCGGTGCAGCACCTCGAGCAGCAGGCGCACATCCTCGAAGTGGAGACCGGTGGTGGGCTCGTCGAGGATGTACAGGGTCCGGCCGGTATCACGCTTGGACAGCTCGGTGGCCAGCTTGACCCGCTGGGCCTCACCGCCCGAAAGCGTGGTGGCCGCCTGCCCCAGGTGGATGTACCCGAGCCCTACGTCGTTGAGCAGCTCCAGTTTCTCCGCGATGCGGCGCTGGGCGGAGAAGAACTCGAGCCCATCGGCCACGGTGAGGTCGAGGACGTCGGCGATGCTCCGCCCCTTGTAGCGGACCTCGAGCGTCTCGCGGTTGTAGCGGCGGCCCTTGCAGACCTCGCAGGGGACGTAGACGTCGGGCAGGAAGTGCATCTCGATCTTGACCAGCCCGTCGCCCTGGCACGCCTCGCAGCGGCCGCCCTTCACATTGAAGGAGAAGCGGCCCGGCCCGTAGCCGCGCATCTTCGCCTCCGGGAGCTGGGTGAACAGCTCCCGGATCGGCGTGAAGAGGCCGGTATAGGTAGCGGGGTTGGAGCGCGGCGTGCGGCCGATCGGGCTCTGGTCGATGTCGATGACCTTGTCGAGCTGGTCGAGGCCCTCGATCCGCGTGTGCGCGCCGGGCACCAGCCGCGCGCGGTAGAAGTGGCGGGCCAGCGCCTGGTACAGGATGTCGGTGATGAGCGTGGACTTGCCCGAGCCGGAGACGCCGGTGACGGCGGTGAAGACGCCGAGCGGGAAGTCCACGGTGAGGTCGCGCAGGTTGTTGGCGCGCGCGCCGACCACGCGAAGCCGCTTCCCGGCCTTGACCGGCCGGCGCGGGGCCGGCACCGGCACCCGAAGCTCGCCGCGGAGGTAGCGCGCCGTGAGCGAGTCCGGCGCCGCGAGGACCTGGTCCAGATCGCCCTCGGCCACGACCTCGCCGCCCAGCCGGCCGGCCCGGGGACCGAGGTCGATGAGGTGATCGGCGGCGCGGATGGTGTCCTCGTCGTGCTCGACCACTATCACCGTGTTGCCGAGGTCGCGCAGCCCGCGCAACGTGCCGAGCAGGCGCTCGTTGTCCCGCTGGTGCAGCCCGATGCTGGGCTCGTCCAGGATGTAGAGCACGCCGACCAGCCGCGAGCCGATCTGGGTCGCCAGCCGGATGCGCTGCATCTCGCCGCCCGAGAGCGAGGCGGCGCCCCGGCCCAGCGTCAGGTAGCCCAGCCCGACGTCCTTGAGGAAGCGGAGGCGGTCGGAGACCTCCTTGAGGATCGGCCCCGCGATGTCGGGATCGAGCCCGTCGGGAACGCCGGGGGCGCGGAGCGGGATGGCGTCGAAGAACTCGCCGGCGCGCTCGACCGGGAGGTCCACGACGTCGCCGATGCTCCGGCCGCTCACCAGCACCGCGAGCGACTCCGGCTTGAGCCGCCGGCCGCCGCACGACTGGCAGGCCGACTCGATCATGTACCCCTCGAGCGCCCCGCGCACCGCGTCACTGGTCGATTCGCGGTAGCGCTGCTCGACGTTGCGGAGGATCCCTTCCCACTCCGTCTCGTACGCATCCTTCGACTTGCCGCTCTCGCCGAAGCGGAACTTCCCGGCGCCGCCGTAGAGCAGCGCCTTCTTCGCCGCCTCGCTGTGCGCCGCCCAGGGCGCGGCGGGATCGAAACGGAACGCCTTCGCCAGCGCGGGCAGGACCACCTTCCGCAGGTAGCCGGATGGCTCCCCCCAGGGGAGCACGACGCCTTCGAGGATCGAGATGCTCGGGTCGCCGAGCACCAGCTCCACGTTGACTTCCTTGCGGGTGCCGAGCCCATGGCAGTCGGGGCAGACGCCGAAGGGCGAATTGAAGGAGAACTGCCGCGGCTCGAGCTCGGGGAGCGAGAGGCCGCAGACGGGGCAGGCGAAGCGCTCGGAGAAGAGGACGGAAGTCGGGACGGTCGGGACGGTCGGGACGGTCCGGACGGTCGGGGCGGTCGGGTGGCGTACCACCTCGACGGTGCCGTCCGCTTCCTTCAGGGCGGTCTCGATGGAGTCGTTGAGGCGGGAGCGGTCAAGGGGGCGGACCGTGAGGCGGTCGACCACCAGCGCGATGTCGTGGTTCTGGCGACGGTTGAGCGCCGGGACCTCGGCGAGGTCGTAGGTCGTGCCGTCCACGCGCACGCGCACGAAGCCGCGCT
>CAMLLJ010000061.1 GCA_946480845.1 uncultured Gemmatimonadota bacterium | reverse complement strand
TTGTCGCCAGTCTGTGGAGACCCCGTTCTCGCCGGTTCCCGGCATCTCAGCTCACCCGGCACCTGCAAGCGTGAACCACTGCCCCGGCCGCTGTTCGACGACGCCGAGCAGCTCCAGTTCGCACAGCGCGCCGAGGATCTCGGCGATCGGTCGCCGCGTGGCAGCGGCCAGGGCGTCGGCGTGCACCGGGTCGGTGCCGAGCGCCAGCGCGAGTGCGCGCAGGTCCGGACGGAGGCCTGCCGGAAGCCGCGGCTGGCCCGGGGCGTCGCCGGGCGGTGGGAGCGTTGCTTCCGGATAGTGCGCCAGCAGGTCGCCCAGCTCGAGCAGCGGCTCGGCGCCGTCGCGGATCAGTGCGTTCGTGCCCGCCGAGCGCGGGCTCGTGATCGGGCCAGGCACGGCCATGACGTCCCTGCCCTGCTCGAGCGCGCTGTTCGCGGTGATGAGCGCACCGCTGCCGTGCGCGGCCTCCACCACGACCGTCACGCGCGAGAGCCCGCTGATGAGCCGGTTGCGTCTCGGGAAGCTGCCGGCGTTGGGCCGCTCGCCCGGCGGGAACTCGGAGAGCAGCAGTCCCTCCGCGGTGACTCGCTGGTACAGCGCCCGGTTGGCCGCCGGGTAGATCACGCCGATCCCGTTCCCCAGCACGCCGATGGTGCCGCCCCCCGCGGTGAGCGCCGACTCGTGCGCGAGCGCGTCGAGCCCGCGCGCCATCCCGCTCACCACGGCGATCCCCGCCGCCGCCGCGCCCGAGGCCAGCGTGCGGGTGACCTCGGCGCCGTAGCGCGTGTGGTCGCGGCTGCCGACGATCGCGACGGCAGGCCGCTCGAGCAGCTCGAGGCGGCCGAGGGCGAAGAGCACGGTCGGGGCGTCGCGTATGTCACGCAGCGCCGCCGGGAAGCCCGCATCTCCGGGGACCAGCACCCGAGCGCCGAGGCGCTCCGCCTCGGTGATCGCGGCTTCGCCATCGGCGAGACTCCGCTGCCTGAGCGCCGTCGCCACGGCAGTGGATAAACCCGGGATGGCGCATAACAACGAAAACGGCGCCGTGAGGGCGCCGTAGGCGGTGTTGCAGGCAGCGAGCAGGTATCGCATTCGGCTGGCGCCGATGCCCGGCATCAGGGCCAGCGCGACCCAGGCCGCGCGCTCGGCCGTCATTCCTCGATCCACTCCTCCTCCTCATGCATGTCCCCGGCCTCCGCGTCGTCGTCCTGCCGCAGTGACTCACGGTCTGCGGCTTCGCCATCCTGCTCGCCGGCCGCGCGCCGTGCATCCTGGATGAAGCGCCAGAGCTCTTCCTTCAGCTCGTCGAGCCCGCTGCGGGCCGCGCTCGAGACCGCGATGGTTCCGGACGAGCCCGGCGCCCGCAGCGCAGGGGGATCGGCATCCGCCGGCAGGAGGTCCCGCTTGCTGAGGATCACCAGGTGCGGCTTGGCGGCGAGCGCCTCGCTGTAGCGGCGCACCTCGTCACGCAGGCCGTCATAGGTGGCCTGTGGGTCGGCGCTGTCGAGCGGCACCAGGAACGCGAGGACGCGGGTGCGCTCGACGTGCTGGAGGAACTTGAGCCCGAGCCCCTTGCCGGCGTGCGCGCCCTCGATGATGCCCGGGATGTCGGCGACGACGAACGACCGTCCCTGCCCCAGGCCCACGACGCCGAGGTTGGGCTCGAGCGTGGTGAACGGGTAGTCGGCGATCTTCGGGCGGGCCGCCGAGATGACGGAGAGCAGCGTGCTCTTGCCGGCATTGGGCTCGCCGACGAGGCCGACGTCCGCGATCAGCTTGAGCACCAGCTCGATTTCTCGCTCCTCGCCCTCCTCCCCTGGCTCCCATTCGCGCGGCGCCTGGTGGGTGGCGGTGGCAAAGCGCGAGTTGCCGCGTCCGCCACGGCCTCCGCGCGCCACGAGGACGCGGTCTCCCTCGGCCAGCACCTCGCCCAGCAGCTCGCCGGTCGCGGCGTCCCGCACCACGGTGCCGGGGGGCACCGGCAGGTAGACGTCGGGCGTGGATGCGCCCGTCATGTTCTTGCCCTTGCCGTGCTCGGCGCGCTCGGCCTTCCACTGGTTCCGGTACCGGTAGTCGAGCAGCGTGGCGAGGTTGGGATCGGCGCGCACGTAGATGCTGCCGCCCCGGCCGCCATCGCCGCCATCGGGACCGCCCTTGGGCTTGTACTTGAAGCGGGCGAAGGAACTGGCGCCCGACCCACCGGTGCCGGCCGCCACCTTCACGACCGCACGGTCGATGAACATCAGCCCCCCGGGCTCCAGCCCTCGCGCACGGTGCGCCAGAGCTCCTTGACCTTCTTCCACTGGTCGAAGCTGAGCAGCGGATTGACCACCGAGAGCACGCCCTCGATCTGGCCGAACTGCGCGCCGGCGTGCAGCGCGCCGCGCAGGTGCGAGTGGAGCTGGCGCGGGGCCTCGAGCACCGCCGTCTGCGCCACGATGCAGAGCTCGCGGCGGAGCAGGTCGAGCCCGGGACGCGAGAGGGTACGCCCGTACCCCTCGGTGATCATCCACGACTCGATGGCCGGGTGCAGGCGGCTCACGCTGTCGCGCAGCTTCTCGTAGTTCTCGCCGTAGATGACGGCGCAGGTTTCCTCGCCGCGGCGGGTCCACTCCGGGGCCCGGCTGTAGTCGGTGTCCTCGTCGGCGCGGGGAGCCGGGACGCCGGAGAACTTGCGCCAGGCCGTAAAGGCGATGAGCGCCCGCGGATAGCCGACGAACAGCACCGACTGCAGCAGCAGCTCCTCGACCCATTGCACCGGCACCTGCGAGCTGCGGAGGGGGCCGACCCGCTCGCGCAGCTCCGGCTCGTAGCCCTGGGCAATCGCGGCCGCGAAGCGCACGAGATCCCGCGTCTGGCCGTCGAGATTGTCCTGTTTCGCCATGAGTCTATGCCTCCCGGATTCGGGCAGTGCACCGATCGCCCGCACGGCTAGTCGTGAAAACGCAGCTCGCCCGCCGCGCGGAGGACCCCGGTCACCGCGCCGCGAGTGTTGCGGGTCGGCAGCTCCGCCCGCGGCACCAGCGGCGCCAGGCGCTCGGCGCCCGCCGGATCCATGCGGCCGAGCAGCTGGCGCAGCACCGCGAGGAGCGCCGCCGGCGCGGCGCGCATGTCGCCATCCTCGACCTTGAGCGCGATGCCGTGCCCGGTACCGGGCAGGGCGGCGCTGTAGACGCCTTCGGCGCCCACCTTGGCGATGACACCGCCGGGCCAGACCAGGCCGAGCTGGGTGCAGAAGCGGCCCGCCCCGGCGATGAGGTGCGGGTGCTCCATCATCGCGAGGCGGATCCGGGCCGCCGCCGGCTCGTCCGAGGTCGCAAAGCGGGCGTAGCTCGTGGCCATTCCGCGGAGCGGGAGCGCGAAGCAGACCGCCGTGCAGCCGTCGACGCCGAGGCCGATGTGGGCACGCGGCACGCCGGTCCAGCGCTCGACTTCGTCCAGCATGCGCTCCTGCACGGGGTGGCCGGCCTTCTCGTAGCCCTCGGTCTGCCATCCCCGGTGCCGCGCCAGCGCCAGCATGCCTGCGTGCTTTCCCGAGCAGTTGCTCCAGCGCGGCGTGAGCGTCATCCCGGTCCGCGCCACCATCTCCGCCACCGCGACGCCGAGCGGCGGATGCGGTCCGCAGGCGAGCTCGCGCTCCTCGCAGCCGATGCGGCGGAGGAAGCGTTCGACCACATCGAGGTGGATGCGCTCGCTCGAATGCGATGCGCAGGCGAGCGCCAGCTCCTCGGCACCCAGGCCGAACGCGTCGGCCGCGCCGTCTTCAACCAGCGGCATCGCCTGGAACGGCTTGGCGGCGGAGCGCCAGAAGGTGACCAGCTCCGGTCGGCCCGCCGACGCGATGAGCCGGCCGGAGGCGTCGGTGACCGCCGCGGAGACCTGGTGCACCGACTCGACGAGATCACCGCGCGTGGACTCCACCCGGAAGCCGCTCATGGCAGGGGAAGATAACCGCCATTAGCTTTTCGCCCCATGCCGATTCCCCGCCTCGGCCGGTGCGCCGGAGCCTTCGTCACGGTAATGGTGCTGTCGGCTCCAGGCACGGCGCCGCTCGCGGCGCAGGCCTCTCCGTACGTACCGCTCGACGATGCGTCGCTCCCCCTGCTCGAGTACCTGATCGAGCGCGGCGACGTCGAGGACCCCTCGCCCATGATCCGGCCATTCCGGCGTGCCGATGCCGTGCGCGTGCTGGGCGCCGCCGATACCGTCGGCAGCGCCAGTGCCGCACTGATCGGGGGGCTGCTCGAGTATTTCGGGCGTGCGCAGGGCGAGCAGACCTGGGCGGCGGAGATCCGCGCCGGCGGGCAGGCGTACACTGCCGCGCGCCGCGATCTGCTGCATCCGGCCGGCGACGACGGGATCGCACCCTATGCCGACCTCTCGCTGCGTGCCGTCTTCGGCAACATCGTCGCGGCGACGCGGCCGGCGATCGAGAATCGCGTCACCGACGATCCCGACTGGCCGGGCCGCCGGAACGTGGACGTCGCCGGGCGGCTGGTGGAGGGGTATCTCGGCGCGCAGTTCCGGTTCGCCCGCCTCGCCTACGGGCAGATCGACCACAACTGGGGGCCCGTCGGCCTTCCGGGTATCCCGCTCTCCAACGTGGGCTACGAACGGCAGGGACTGCTGGTCGAAGTCGGCAACCGCACCGTCCGGCTGACGGCGCTCGCCACCGACCTGCATGACAGCCCCGACAGCGCCGGGGTGAACAACCACCGCTACTACTTCGTCCATCGCCTGGCGCTCCGGCTCTCGCCGAAGTTCGAGGTGGCGGCGTGGGAGGCCAACGTGCTGGCGGGCGCGGACCGCAACTTCGAGACCCGCTACCGGAACCCGCTCTCCATCGGCTACCTCGCCAACACCATCGGCCTGGGCGACCGGGGCAACGAGATGCTCGGCCTCGACGCCCGCTGGCGCACGTTCGGACCGACGACGCTCGAGGCGCAGCTTGCGCTCGACGATTTCTGGTACAAGGACCGGGACCAGAACCGGGATCGCTGGGCGCTCACCTTCGCGGCGTCGGGACCGCTCGGCCGCAGCGCGAGCTGGCGCGCGATGTACTCCCAGGTCTCCTCGCTCGCGCTCCGCGCCTTCAACCGCGCCGAGAACTTCACCGACGCAGGCGTCGGACTGGGCCGGAACTTCAGCGACAACGACCATTTCCTGGTCCGGGTGAGCGTTCCGCTCCGGAACCGGTGGCTGGTGACTCCCGAGCTGGCGCTCTTCCGGCAGGGAGAAGGCCGGATCGAGGACCCCTATCCCGCGCCGCCCGAGCGGGCCGGGACGCCGGCGCTCTTCATCGGCACGGTGGAGCGGACCTGGCGCGCGGCGCTGGCGCTCCGGGGCCAGGAGGGACCGCTGTCGCTCTCGGCGGAGGCGGGGTTTCACCATGTAGTGAACGCTGGACATCTGCCCGGATTCACCGACAATCGGGTCGAGGCCCGGGTCCAGGCGACGCTCGGCATGGGGTGGTGGGGGAGCTTCTCGGAAGACGATTGACGCGGCGGAGCCCGCTGTGTAGAATCCCGTCCCGTTCGAACGGGCGATTAGCTCAGCTGGTTAGAGCGCGCGCCTCACATGCGCGAGGTCGGGGGTTCGATCCCCTCATCGCCCATCCTCCACACGCAGACGCAACGCCCCGCACACGAGAAACCAACTCGCGTGCGGGGCGCCTTGCATCGGCCTCGCGGCTGACCGGTTATGACCTGGCCTGGTCCGGCGTCTGGCGCCCCGGCTCGAGCTCGAGCGGCCGCTGGCCGGCCCCGAGTCGGTCGAGCTGCCCGATCATATACTCCAGCGATTGTTCGAGCCGGTCCAGACGTTCGGAATCGAGCGCCGGCCGGCTGAGCTCGGCCTCGAGCGCCTGCACCCGCCGCCTGCCCCGCCACCAGGCGACCCCGAACACAACCGTCGTGATCGCGAGGGTCTTGGCGGCGCCGAACAGCAGGCCAAGGGCAAAGCCGCTCAGCTCGGGTTCCATGCCGGGAGACTACCCTGCCGTTCCACTCGCGGTCAATGACACCTCCCTACTTCTTCCTGATCAGCTTCTGCACCTCCCCCAGCAGCCCGCCGCCCCCCGCCTGGCCGGTCAGCCCCTCGAAGCTCGTCGCATAGTCCCCGGCCCGCTGCAGCTGGTTCGCCTCCAGGAGCTGCAGGCGCTGCAGCGTGAAGTCGGCCTTCCACTCCGTGCCGATCACGGTGGTGCGGACGATGCCGGTGTAGTACTCGATCGTCCAGCTCCGCGACTCGCGCGGCCCGAGGCGGAACTGCGGGTCCGCGGAACCGCCGGAGCAGGTGCCGATCCCCTTCACGCTGCGCACCACGTAGCGGTTGCCCCGATCGTCGCTGCCCACTGCCGACCCGCCCAGGTAGCAGAGGACCAGCGGCTCATCGAGCAGGTTGGTCACCTTCATGTTCAGCGCCAGCAGCTGGTACCTGCCCGCCTTCGTCGGCGTGACGCGGGTGACCTGGGCCATGAACACGCCGGCGTCGTCGCACCACTTCGTGTCGCCGCAGGCATCGCCTTCGCCGCGCGTGGCCAGGCCGCCCGCAGCCGGCGCCGCGACGCCATCGCCGCGCGACCCGCTCCCCGCCGCAAGATCGCGGAAGCTCAGCAGCAGCTCCCGCCCGGTGCGGATCTGGTTGCCCGGCAGCAGCTCGAGCTCGTTGGCCGTGAAGCTCGCGGTCCAGACGGTGCCGAGAATGGTGGCGCGGGTGAGGCCGATCGCGTACTCGAATGTCGCCTCGCGCGACTGGTCCGGCGCCAGCGCGAACTGCGGATCGGCAACCCGGCCGGTGCTGATGCCGAGGCCCTTGACCCCATTCGCGCCCACGACGTAGCGGTTGCCGCGGTCATCGCTCGCGGCCGCCGAGCCGGCCGTGTAGCAGAGCACGACCGGCCGGTCCCCCAGGTTCCGGAAGCGGACGTTCAGCTTCACGAACTGGTAGCGGGCGGCCTTCGTGACGCTCACCTGCGTCACCTGGGCGGCAACCGGATTGGCGAACGAGCAGCTGCCGTCATCCCCGCACGGATCCGCCAACGCCGGGCGCGCGGACGGCGGCGCCGAGGCGGGCACGGTCGCGGGCCTGGCCGCCACCTGCGGTGCATTGTCGCCCTGGCTCTGCAGCCCCTCCCACCGCCAGGTCCGCTCCTGGCCGAGGCGGTACTGTCCTGCCGTCTCCGGCACGATGTCCCTGATGGCCAGGTCGAGCGCGAACACGGTGCCGAAGAACTGGTTCCGCGCGCCCGACCAGGTGAATTCCATCCGCGCGTCGCCCGACTCGCCGGGCTGGAGCGTGAACTTGGGATCGAAGGTGCTCGCGGTGATCTCCCCGAGCCCGCGCACGGGCCCGGTCACCTGGTAGCGGTTGCCGCGGTCGTCAGTCACCAGCCCCGAGCCCTGGACGTAACCCAGCGTGAGCGGACTGGCCGACTTGTTGGTGATCCGCAGCGTGACCGCCGCAAACCGCGACCCGCCGGAGGTGGTGATGCGGAAATCCTCCACGGCGACGGCCATGGTCTGGATCTCGGAGCAGGTTGAGCGGTCCTGGCAGACCTGCGCACTCCGCGCCGGCACCGCCGCCGCACCCTGCCCGGCGCCGCCCGAGGTCGCGCACTTCTTGAGCACCACGTTGTTGAGCGGGAACCGCTGCGACAGGCGCTTCGCCTTCGCCTGGATGGCGAGCACCGTCGGGTTGGTGACGCCCTGCATCTCGGTGTAGATCTCCAGCACCACCGCATTCTTCTTTTCGCCGGCGTTGAACGTCGCCCGGAAGGGCTGGTCGCCGTTGAACTCCGCGATGGCGACCTGCTGGATCCCATTGTACTCGGGACCGAAGTACCCGGACGCGATCTCCAGGTCCCCGTACTCCTGGCTGTCGCGGCCGTTGATCAGGGTGAAGCGGGATTCGGTGACGCGGAAGCGGGCCGGCGCCTGGCAGGTCGCCGTCGCAGCGACCCAGTCGCCTTGGAACTCGGGCGGCATCGGGTCCTGCGCGATGGCCGGCCGCGGCCCGAGCGCCGCGAGCCCGGTCAGGGCCGCGAGCCCGATGCGGCGCACCTCACCCGACGCGAACACCGAGCCCCCGCATCGCCGGAACCGCCTCGCCGGATCCGAGCCTCGAGGTGTAATCCGCGAACGCCGCATCGAGCGTCGCCATGTTCTTCTTCGCCCGCCGCAGCGCCCAGAACCCGAAGATGAGCACGGGAATCCCGATGAACGCGGTGAGGACCAGCGCGGTGGCCAGTGTCCCGGTCACCAACCCCCAGATGCCGAACCACTTGAGCGGCTTGTACGTGCTGGCCAGCTCGTCCTTCGCCGCCGCGAGCACGTCGGGATCGGTCGAGCCGGTGGCCTTGAGGGCGCCGATGACCTGCTGGCTGGTCACCAGCCCGAAACGGACCTGCTGGGGCATGGGGTACCTCCGGGAGAAGGGCGTCGTTGCGCCCCGGCGACCGGGCGCGATATTGGGGGCATCCCGCATTGCGCAGAAACCCGGACAGACCCGTCACCATGCTCGAAGGCCGGGAAGAGCTGGACTACCGCTTCAGCGCCGCCTACGAAGAGCTGCGCCGGCTTGCCGCGTCGGTGCGCCGCGACGACCCGGCGGCCACGATGAACCCCACCGCGCTGGTCAACGAAGCCTGGCTCAAGCTCGCGGGCTCGCCCGGGCTCGCCCATACCTCGCCCCTGCACTTCAAGCGGATCGCCGCGCGCGCAATGCGCCAGGTGCTGGTCGAGTCGGCCCGCCGGCGCCAGGCTGGGAAGCGCGGGAGCGGCGTCGTGCCCGTGACGCTGGACGACTCGCTCGACGGAGGGAGCGCCGGGGCGGAGGATGTCCTGGCGCTCGACGCCGAGCTGGAGCGGCTGGCGGCGCTGAGCCCGCGCCAGGCCAAGGTGGTGGAGGGCCGTTTCTTCGGCGGCCTGGAGATGCGCGAGATCGCCGAGCTGCTGAATGTCTCCGAAGCCACCGTGCTGCGGGACTGGCGCGCGGCCCGCGCCTGGCTCGCGCGGGAACTCGCAGGCAGCCACTGATCCGATCGAGGTCCGATGGACGGAGCCAGGTGGGAACGGGTCCAGGAGCTCTTCCACGCGGCCGCCGGGCTGCCCGCGGCGGCCCGGCGGGAGTGGCTCGCCTCGGCGTGCGGCGGCGACGCCGCGCTCCTGGCCGAGGTGACGTCGCTGCTCGAAGCGGATGCGGACGGCCACGCGGCGCTCGATCGCGGCGTGGCGTCGCTCGCCGCCGACGTTCTCGACGACCCCGCGGCCGTTGCCGGCGCCGGGCGGCGGTTCGGGGCCTACCGTGTCCTCCAGGTGCTGGGCGAAGGCGGGATGGGCGTGGTCTATCTCGCCGAGCGCGAGGACCTGCGGAGCCTCGCCGCCATCAAGGTGCTGCGCGACGCCTGGCTCTCCCCCGCCCGGCGCGAGCGGTTCGCCATGGAGCAGCGGACGCTGGCGCAGCTCAGCCACCCGTCCATCGCCCGCCTCTACGATGCCGGCGCGCTGCCGGACGGCACGCCGTATTTCGTCATGGAGCACGTGCGCGGCGTGCCGCTCACCGAGTACTGCCGCCGGAAGGACTGCCCCATCCCCGAGCGCCTGGCGCTCTTCCGGCAGGTGTGCGAGGCCGTCCTTCACGCGCACCACCACGCCGTGCTCCACCGCGACCTCAAGCCCTCCAACATCCTGGTGACCGAGGGCGGCGAGGTGAAGCTGCTCGATTTCGGGATCGCCAAGCAGCTCGAGTCCCTCGACGCGCCGTCGGACCGGACCCGAACCGGCCTCCGGCTGATGACGCCGGCGTACGCCGCCCCCGAGCAGATCCGCGGAGAGCGCGTCGGCCTGCACACCGACGTCTACTCGCTGGGCATCATCCTCTACGAGCTGCTCACCGGCCGGCTGCCGTTCGACCTCGAGCACCACACGCCCGCGGAAGTGGAGACGATCGTCTCACGGCACGACCCGGTGCGGCCGAGCGCCGTGGCCCTCGCGGCAGGCCGGTCGGCGGGAACCTCGACGGCGCGTTCGCTGGGCCGCACCTCCTGGGCCGACCTCGACGTCCTCTGCCTCACCGCGATGCACAAGGACCCGGCCCGCCGGTACCGGACGGTGGACGCGCTGATGGGGGACATCGATCACTACCTGGCCGGCGATCCGCTCGAGGCCCGCCCCGACTCGCTGGGCTACCGTCTCGGCAAGTTCGTGCGGCGCCACCGGACCGGGGTCGCCGCCGCGGTGCTGGGACTCGCGTTCATGAGCGGGCTGGTGGGCTTCTACACGGTGCGGCTCACGCGGGCGCGCAATGCGGCAGTCGCCGAAGCCGCGAGGACGCAGCGGATCCAGGGGTTCATGCTGGGGCTCTTCCAGGGTGGGGATGACGCCGTCGGCCCCGCCGAGAGTCTCCGCGTCGTGACGCTGCTCGATCGCGGCGTCGAGGAGTCGCGGAACCTCGACCGCGAACCGGCGGTGCGCGCGGAGCTGCTGCACACGCTGGGCGACCTCTACCAGAAGGTGGGCAATCTCTCCCGTGCCGAGACTCTGCTCACCACCGCGCTCGAGGAGCGGCGGGCGCTCCCCGGAGGCAACGGTGCCGACGTCGCACGGAGCCTCGTGGCGCTCGGGCTCCTGCGCGCGGAGGAAGCGCGCTACGATGAAGCAGAACGCCTGGTTCGCGAGGGACTCGACCTGGCGCGCCGCGCCGCGCCGCCCGGCGATCCATCGATCGACAACGCCACGGGCGCGCTCGGCCATGTGCTGCAGCAGCGCGGCGCATACGACGACGCGATCGCGGTGCAGCAGTCGCTCGCCGACCGCCTCGCCCTCAGCGCTCCCGGGTCGGCAGAGGAGGCCTCGGCGCTGAGTGCGCTGGCCAGCTCGCACTTCTACGCGGGCCGGTACGACGTCTCCGATTCCCTCAATACCATTGTCATCGCCATGAGCCGGCGCCTCCATGGCGCGAACCATCCCCTCGTCGCCGAGGACCTCGTCAACCTGGGCGCGACGCAGTTCGAACGGGGCGAGTACGCCGCCGCGGAGCGGCACTACCGGGAAGCGCTGGCGATCAGCGAGACGTGGTACGGTCCGGACCACCCGAAGGTGGCGGCGCATGCCACGATGCTGGGGCGCGCGCTGCTGTACCAGGACCGGGACGGCGAGGCGGAGGCGGAGCTGCGCCGGTCGCTCGCGATCCGCGAGCGGGTGTACGGACCGGACCATCCGATGGTGGCGTCCACGGTGAACGAGCTGGGCAACATCGCAGTCAAGCGGGAGCGGCTCGACGAGGCGGAAGCCCACTATCGGCGCATGGTGTCGATCTACCGGACCGCGTACCGCGACCGCCACTACCTGATCGGCATTGCGCAGGGAAACCTGGCGGGCGTGTACCTGGCCCGGGGCGACCTGGCGCGGGCGGAACCGCTGTATCGCGACGCGGTGCGCCGGTACGCCGAGACCCAGGGCCCGGAGCACATGAACACCGGAATTGGCCGGATCAAACTGGGCCGGGCCCTGCTCCGGTCCGGGAAGTACGCCGACGCGGCACGCGAGAGCCTGGCGGGCTACGAGATCGTAAGCCGGCAGGCGAGCCCGGGGGTCAGCTTCCTGAAGGCGGCGCGGCGGGACCTGATCGCGGCGTACGATTCACTGGGGACGCCCGACATGGCGGCCAGGTTCCGCGCCGAGATCGCCGACAGCTCGGACGGGATCGCGCGGTGACGGGCCCCCGGGATCCCCCGCCGGAATCTGGCGCGATCACGTACCGACCGATATCGTAGAGACGGAGGCTCCGCCCCACCTGAGCCCCCCGCCGCGGACCGGTCAGGCCCTCGGCCCAGCCCCTCAGACGAGGTATGCAAACCCATGCACTTCCGCACGATTGCCCTTCGGGCAAGCCGGCCGCTCGTGGTCGGATTCGCCATCTTCGCCGCCGCCTGCGCGACGGATTCCGGGCCGTCCGGCCCATCGAACGACGAGGCGTCGTTCGCCCGGGGGGGCCAGCAGGGCCCCGACCTCCGCGCGGCGAGCGCCGCCAAGGAGCGTCACGCCGAGCGCCTGATGCGCCAGGACGGCATCGAAGGCGTCGGCGTCTCGCTCACCGACGACGGCAGGCCGGCCGTCGCGGTCTTCACCCGCCACGGCGCGGTCGGGCGCATCCCGTCCAGCCTCGAAGGCATCCCGGTCAAGGTCGAGATCACCGGCAGGATCGAGGCGATCCTGCCGCGGGCCAAGCCGCCGGGCACGGGCGGGGGCAACGGCGGGGGTGGGGGCAGCAACCCGACCAGCAAGGTGCGGCCGGTGCCGGTCGGGTTCTCGATCGGGAATGTGGGCGAATGCTCGGCCGGGACCTATGGCGCCCGCGTGATGTCGGGGACCACGAAGTACATCCTCAGCAACAATCACGTCCTCGCGCTGCAGAACCACGCGGCGATCGGCAGCACCATCCTGCAGCCGGGCCGGTACGACACCAACTGCGCCACCAACCTCGGTGACGCGATCGCCACCCTGAGCGACTACGAGCCCATTCGCTTCGGGGGCGCCAACAACACGGTGGACGTGGCGATCGCCCGGATCACCAATGAGGCGGACGTCTCCAACTCGACGTCCAGCGACGGCTACGGCGTTCCGAACTCGCAGACGGTGGCGGCGGCGCTGAACCAGGCCGTGCAGAAGTGCGGTCGCACGACCAAGTGCACCAGGGGCACGGTGTCCGCCATCAACGCGACCATCAACGTCAGCTACAGCGACGGGGTCGCCCGCTTCGTCAACCAGATCGTGATCACGGGCAAGCGGGGCGCCTTCAGCAAGTCGGGTGACTCCGGCTCGCTCATCGTGACGGACAATGCCTCGGCCAACCCGGTCGCCCTGCTCTTCGCTGGCGGGCAGACGACCACGATCGGCAACCCGATCGACGCGGCCCTTAACGCCATGGGCGTCACGATCGACGGGAAGTGATCGGCCGCGCAGTCGCCCTTCTGCTCATCCTCGCCGGCTGTCGGGCCGCCCCACCGGGCCCGGCAGCCGGCGCGCAGGCACCCATGACGATCTCCGACGTGCTCCGCATCCACACCGACAGCCTGATGGCGCTTCCCGGCGTGCAGGGCGTTGCCCAGGGCGAGCAGGACGGCCGCCCGACCGTGCAGGTGCTCGTGGCCGAGCTGACCGCCGACCTTCGCGGCAGGCTGCCGCGCGAGATCGAGGGCTATGCGGTCCAGGTGGTGGAATCGGGAGTGATCAGGGCCCAGCCGGACTCGGCGC
>CAMLLJ010000060.1 GCA_946480845.1 uncultured Gemmatimonadota bacterium | reverse complement strand
GAACACAATCTCTAATTTTTTTTCATACCCCCACCATACATTACGTGTGTGTGGGCTTTCCGTGGCCGGCCGCGTTCTCCGCGTCTCCGCGCTCGAACAAGAAAAATTCCTTATGTCTCTATGCGCGTGAGCCGCTCCAATGCCTTGGCGACCCGGCGCCGGCCCGGGGCGTCGCGGACGGCCACGAAGATGGTGTCGTCGCCGGCGAGGGTGCCGACGACGTCGGGCCAGGCGAGGCGGTCGAGGGCGGCGCCGACGCGGCCCGCTTCGCCGGGGAGGGTGTGGAGGACCAGGAGGGCGCTGCCCGCCGGGTCGATGCCGATGAGGCCGTCGGCGATCCGCCGCTCGTCCGGGTCATCCGAGCGCACGGCCGCGGGCTCCGGCTTCCGGTAGGCGCCCGCCACCTTGACCAGTCCGAGTGCCGCGATGTCGCGGCTCACGCTCGACTGGGTGACCTCCCACCCCTCCTCCGCCAGCGCCGCCGCCAGCTCTTCCTGCGTGTGCAGCCCGCGGGTCGAGATCAGCTCCAGGATCTTGAGGTGCCGCTTGCGGCGGTCCGCGCTCATGATGCCCCCCGGCCCGCGAGCCGGCGCATCGCCGCGTCGAAGCGGCCACGTTCGCGCCGGTTCCAGCGGCGCGCCGCGGCGATCCGCGCGCGCACCTCGCCGAGCCCCAGGTTGCCGAGCGACCCCGTGCTCTTCCGCGCCGCGATGATCTCCGCCGCGCCGAGCGCGGGCATTTCCTCCCCGCGCCGCACCGACTCCGCCACCTCGCGGTAGGCGCGGCGGAACGGCGCGCCGCCACTTACCCGCCGCATCACCTCGTCGGTGGCGAGCGTCGGGCCCGCGAGCGCGGCCATGCCGCGCTCCGCATCCACGCCGAGCCGGGGGATCGCCGCCGCCATCATCGCGAGCATCTGGCCCGTGGCATCGGTGCCGCGCATGAGCGGCGCCTTGAGGAGCTGGAAGTCGCGATGGTACCCGCCGCCCAGCTTCGCAGACAGGGCAAGGACCTGCGCCAGCTCGCCGTGCAGCGCCGCGGCGCGCGCGCGGGTCAGCTCGAACAGGTCGGGGTTCCGCTTCTGCGGCATGATGCTCGACCCGGTCGCCAGCTCCGCCGGCAGCACGAGGTACCCGTACTCCTCCGCGCTGAACAGGATCACGTCCGTGGCGAGCCGGCCGAGCTCGTGTCCCAGCTGCGTGCACCAGAACAGCACGGCCGCCTCGAGCTTGCCGCGCCCGTTCTGCACGGTGGCCACGTTCCGGTCGAGTCCCCCGAAGCCCAGTGCGCGCGCCGCGGCCTCGCGGCGGAGCGGGAGCGGGGCGCCGTAGCCCGCGGCACTCCCCAGCGGCGAGCGGTCGATGGCAGGCCAGATGCCGGCGACCGACTCCATCGTATCGAGCACCCCTTCCGCGTACGCGCCGGCCCAGAGCCCCGCGGACGACGGCATCCCCTTCCGCTGGTGGGTGTAGCCGGGCCAGAGCACCCGCCGGTGCGCCGACGCGAACCCGGCCAGCGCCTCCGCGACCAGCCCCGCCTGCTGGTGCAGCGCGAGCACCCGGTCCTTGAGGAAGAGCCGCAGGTCCACCGCAACCTGGTCGTTGCGCGATCGCCCGGTGTGCAGGCGCTCGCCGACCGCACCGTGATGCCGAGTCAGCCAGAGCTCGACCGCCGAGTGCACGTCCTCGTGCGCCGGCCCGATGCGCAGCTTGCCGGCCGCGGCCGCCCGGAGCGCGCCGCGCAGGGCACCGCGCATGCGCGCATGCTCCGCATCCGAGATCAGCCGCGAGCGCCGCAGCCCTTCGGCGTGGCCGAGACTCCCGAGGATGTCCCAGCGGAGCAGCCGCGCATCCCAGACCGGATCGTCCCCCACGGTGTACGCCAGCATCTGCGCGTCCAGCGCCTTGCCCTGCGACCAGAGCGTCTCGGCGCGCTTCACCGGAGGTACTCCTCCGCCACCCGCGCGTAGAACTCGCGCGCGGCGCTGACCTCGTGCAGGTCCACGTACTCGTCGGGCGTGTGCGAGCGCCGGCTGGTGCCCGGTCCGCACTTGAAGGCATCGAGGTGGCGAAGGAAGACCCAGTCGGAGCAGGTGGGGCTGCCGTAGCGCCGGGCGCGCGTGCGCACCGCCTCGGCGGCGGCCACGAGGCGCGATCCGGCGGGCGTCTCGCACGGCACCAGGCGGTCGGAGGTGACGATCACCTCGCTCGCCAGCTCGCGGCGCAGCACCGCGGCGATCTCATCGTGGGGCCAGGCCGGCGTGCTGCGCACGTCGAGCACGGCCTTCGCCTGGGGCGGCGTGACGTTCCGGCTGACGCCGGCCTCGAGCATCGTCGGCGTCACCGTCGGGGCGCCGAGCACCGGGTGGCCCCGCTCGGCGAAGAGCCCGTCGAGCCGGACCAGGTCGCGCGCCAGGGCCACCACCGCGTTGGTGAACGAACCGTCGTCGGCCGCGTAGCCGGCGTGCCGCTGGTCGCCGCGCGCGACGAGGTCCACCATCATGAGCCCGCGCTGGGCCACCGCGAACTCGAGGTTGGTCGGCTCGCCGACGATCGCCGCGTCCACCTCGCCCGCGCGCTCGAGGGCCGCCGGCATCGACGTGTTCCGCGTCTCCTCTCCGTAACCGAGGATCACGAGCAGCCGTCCCCGCGCGGGGCCGCCGCCATCGGCCACGTCGCGCGCGGCCCAGAGCATCGCGGCCACCGACGCCTTGGCGTCGCCGGAGCCGCGGCCGTAGAGGCGGCCCTCTTCGATGCTGGGCCGGAACGGGTCGCGCGCCCACCCTTCGCCGGGCGGGACCACGTCGAGATGGGACACGAGCGCGAGCGTCGGCCCGGGCGCACGGCCGGGCACGGTCACCCGCACGCCCGCGTCGTCGCGCACCACGTCGAGGCCCCACTCGCGCACGGTGCGCTCGGCCAGCGCGCCCACGGCGGCCTCGTCGCCGCTCACCGACGGCGTGGCGACCAGCTCGCGCAGCAGC
The DNA here is from genome assembly GCA_946480845.1 of uncultured Gemmatimonadota bacterium. The sequence goes on along the minus strand of CAMLLJ010000060.1, from coordinate 10,344 downwards.
TCGATCTCAGCCGGCCAGGTCAACGCCAAGGTAGGTCGCCTTCTCCTTTCTGCCGACGATCATGGTGCCGCAGCCCGAGCCGGTGAACACCTCGAGCAGCAGCGCATCGGGCGCCCGGCCGTCGATGATGTGGGTGCGCTCCACCCCGCCCGTCGCGGCGCGGATGCACGCCTCGACCTTGGGCCGCATCCCGCCGGCGAGCGCGCCGGTGCGCATCAGCTCCGCGAGATCGTCGGGGTCGGCGAAGGTGACCAGCGTGGACGGGTCCTCGCGGTCCCGGAGCACGCCGGGCGCACCGGTGAGGAAGATGAGCTTCTGCGCCCGGAGCGCCGTGGCCAGCGTCTCGGCCACGGTGTCCGCGTTCACGTTGTAGACGCTGCCCTCGTCGTCGCCCGCGAGGCTCGCCACCACCGGCACGAAGCGCGACTCCATGAGCGTGGTGAGCACCCGCGGGTCGACCCGGTCGATATCGCCCACGTGGCCGTAGTCCACGGTGCGGGTCTCCCCGGCATCGTCCACCACCGAGACGGGCGGGCGCCGGTGCGCCGTGATCAGGTCGGCGTCCACGCCGCTCAGCCCCACCGCCTGCACCCGGTGCTCGCGCAGCGCGGCGATGAGGTCGGTGTTGAGCTGGCCGGCATAGACCATCTTGGCCACCTCGAGCGCCGCATCGTCGGTGATGCGCCGGCCGGCCACCATCTCCGGCTCCTGCCCCAGCCGGCGGCTCAGCGCCGAGGCCTGCGGCCCGCCGCCGTGCACCACCACGAGCCGGATGCTGAGCGAGGAGAGCAGCGCGAGCTGGGCCGCGACCTGGTCGAGCACTTCCGCGTCCCGGAGCACGTCGCCGCCCAGCTTCACCACGAAGACGTGGTCGCGGTACTCGCGCACGTAGCGGAGCGCGCCCTTGAGCCCGGCGATGCCGCGGGTGGGGTCGATGGCCATCAGCGCCCTCCGATCAGGTTCAGCAGCAGTGCGCGCTGCGCGTGCAGCCGGTTCTCGGCCTGGTCCACCACGACCGACTGCGGGCCGTCGAGCACCGCGTCGTCGATCTCGACGTTCCGGCGCACGGGCAGGCAGTGCATCACGATGCCGCGGCCGCCGCGGGTGGCCCGGGCGCGTGCCGCGGTCATCCGCCAGTCACGCCGGCCCTCGCGGAGGGCTCGCTCCTCCTCCGGCTTCCCGAAGCGCTCGATCGAGCCCCACGCTTTCACGTAGACGGCGTCCGCTCCCTCCATCGCCGCATCGAGGTCCTCGGTCACGGAGACCGACGCCCCCGACTCCGCGGCCACCGCGCCGATGGTGCGCATGTCGTCAGGATCGAGGTCGTACCCGGGCGGCCGCGCCACCACGACGTCCATCCCCATGCGCGCGCCGGCGATCGCCGCGCTCGCCGGCACGGCCGTGGGCAGCGCCTTGGGGTGCCAGGCCCAGGCGAGCACGAAGCGGCGGCCGCGCGTGTCGCCGAGCTTCTCGCGCAGGGTCATCGCGTCGGCGAGGCCCTGGCACGGGTGCCGGCGCGTGCTCTCCATGTTGATGACCGGCTTCTCGCAGTAGCGCGCGAAGTCGTTGATCACCCGGTCCTCCCGCTCGACGCTCCAGTCGGTGCCCCTGGGAAAGGCGCGCACCGCGAGCGCGTCGGCATAGCGCCCGAGCACGCGCGCCGCCTCGACCACATGCTCCACCGAGGTCCCGTCCATGACGACGCCATGCTCGGTCTCCAGCGTCCAGCTCCCCTTCCCCGGCTCGAGCACGAGGCCGTGCCCGCCGTGCAGGAACATCGCCGTCTCGAAGCTGCTGCGGGTACGGAGGCTCGGGTCCATGAAGATCATGGCCAGCACCTTCTTCTCGAGCCCGCCCGGCACCTCGCCGCGCTTCACCCGCGCCGCGAGCTCGAGCAGCGCCTCGATCTCGGCGCCGCTCCACTGCTCCATGGCGAGGTAGTCGCGCTTCGTTGCAGATACCATGGTCACCGGAGCACCTCGCCGAGCGCCGCGAGCAGGAGGTCCGCCTCGTGCGCGCTGAATGAGAGCGGCGGGATAAGCCGCAACACCTCGGGATCGCTCGCCGTCCCGGTGAGGATCCGCCGCTCGAACAGCGCGGCCTGCACCGCCGCGGCCGGCCGCCCGAGCCGGAGGCCGAGCAGGAGGCCCCGCCCCTGCACGGCAGGCACGCCCAGCGCGAGTGCGCCTTCGCGGAGCTGCGCGCCCACCGCCATCGCGTTCTCGATCAGACCCTCCCGCTCGATCACGCCGATGGTCGCGAGCGCGGCGGCGGTCGGCACGGGACCCCCGCCGAAGGTGCTGCCGAGGTCGCCGATGCGGAGGTGGCCGGCGATCGCTCCGGTGGTCACCGTCGCCGCGATCGGGATCCCCGAGCCGAGCCCCTTCGCCATGGTGAGCAGGTCGGGGACGACGCCGAACGACTCGGCCGCCGTGAACGCGCCGCAGCGGCCCACGCCGCACTGCACCTCGTCGAAGATCAGCATCGCGCCGCGCTCGGAGCAGATGCGCCGCGCGGCGGCGAGGAACGCCGGCGCGCAGTCACGCGCGCCGCTCATCCCCTGCACCGGCTCGATGATCACCGCCGCCACCGCGCTGTCCACCGCCGCGGCGAGTGCCGCGGCATCGTCGAAGGGCACCTTCACCGAGAGCGGCATCCCGGCGCGCCGGGCGCCGGCCTCGTACTTCTCGCCGTCGGTCACGGCCAGCGTGGCCACGGTGCGGCCATGCCACCCACCGGCGAGCGAGACGATCCGCTGCCGCCCCGTGATCTTCCGGGCGATCAGCAGCGCGTTCTCGTTCGCCTCGGCGCCCGAGTTGCAGAAGAAGACCCGCTCCAGCGGATCGGGCGAGAGCCGCGCGATGGCGCCCGCCAGCTCCTCGCGGTTGGGGTGCGGGAGCACCGACGAGTAGAAGAGCAGCTTCGCCGCCTGCTCCGCGATGGCGCGCACCACGTCGGGATGGCTGTGCCCGGTGGACGCCACCGCATGCCCGCCGTAGGCGTCGAGCCACTCCTCGCCGTTCTCGTCGGTGAGCCAGGAGCCGCGGCCCGACACCGGCCGCACCGGCATCTGCGCGTAGACCGGGAGCAGCGCCTCCGCGCCGGCCGTGCGCGTCAGCACGGGAACATCCCCACGGCCTCGAGCCCCGCCGTCTCCGGTAGGCCGAGCGAGAGGTTCATGGCCTGCACCGCCTGCCCGCCGGCGCCCTTGATGAGATTGTCGAGCACCACCATCACCTGGATCTCCGTTCCGTCCTCGCTGGCCGCCGCATGGATCTGGGCGTAGTTGGTGCCGACCACATGAGTCAGCTCGGGCGGCTTCTCCGTGATCCGCACGAAGGGCCGGCCGGCGTACGCGTGCCGGTAGGTGCCCGCGATGTCGCGCCCGAGCGCATGACCCTCGCCGAGCCAGGCGTGCAGGGTGAGGTGGATGCCGCGCACGAAGGGGCCCGAGTGCGCCATGAGGCGCACCTGCGCGCCGTCGCGGCCGGTCCACTCGCGCCAGGCGCCGAGCACCTCGGCCTCATGCCGGTGCGAGAGCACGGAGTAGGCGAAGAGGTTGTGCGCCCGCGCAGGATGGTGCGTGGTCGGCCTGGCCTGCACACCGGCGCCGCTCGAGCCGGTCACGGCGAAGAGCGCCGGCGCGATGTCCTTCCCTGCCGCCGAGAGCGGAAAGAGCGCGAGCTGCGCCGCCGTCGCGAAGCATCCCGGGGCTGCGATGGCGGCCTTCCCACGGAGCGACTCGCCCAGCACGTCCGCGAGCCCGTAGGTGAACCGCCCCACCGATTCGGGCGCCGCATGCGGCCCGTAGTACTTCTCGTAGAGCCGCGGCGCCGCGACCCGGAAATCGGCCGCGAGGTCCACGATCATCCCCGGCCCCGCCTCGATGATGCCGTCGATCATCTTCGACGACTCGCCGTGCTCGAGCGCGAGGAAGACCACGTCCCGCCCGCGCGCGATCCCCGCCGCGGTCTCCCCCGAGAAGCGCATGTCGGTGAGCGGCGCGAGCGCGGGATGCACCTCGGCGATCGGCTTCCCCGCCTGGCTCCGGCTCGTCGCCACGCACTCGGCCACCGAGGGATGCTGCAGCAGGAGGCGCAGCAGCTCGCCGCCCGCGTACCCCGCGCCGCCGACCACGGCCACCCGGAGCCCGCTCACGCCGCGCGGTCCGCGGCGATCCACGCCTCGAGCGAGTGCCGCGCCGCCGCCACCAGCCCCTCGGGGTTCCGCCGCGCATTGCACGCCGGGAGCCCCAGCGACGCGCGGATGTAGCTCTGGCCGACATCGTTGTCGGTCGCCGGACCGGTCACCGCCGTGATCGGCAGGCGGAACTCGTGCTGCATGAGCTGCTGCGCGCCCCAGCAGCCGACCGGATCGGGCGCCGCCATGATCCACGCCGCGCCGACCGAGGCCAGCTCCGGGTCGCGCAGGATGTCCTGCACGCCGTACTCGCCGAGGATGCCGTCGCCCAGCTCGGCCACGATCACGTCGGGCTTGCTGGCGGCGAGGCGGTTGAAGATGCCCTTGGCCGTCGCGACGGTGACACCCGCATGCGTGGTGGCCACGCCCACGTCGTTGAAGGTGAGCGCCGCGATCGCGCCGGCGTCCCGCATGCTCAGCGCATCGCGCATCAGCGAGACGCCGGTGAGCTTGGCCGCCGCCACCCGGAGGCCGCCGCGCGAGAGCCCGCGCACCAGCTCCGCGGCCGCCACCGTCTTCCCTGCGTTCATGCAGGTGCCGGCCACGTACACCACGGGGATCCGCGTGTCGAGCGAGTCGGCCGGCGGCACCGCGCCGTCGCGGATGTGCGCGGGTCGCCCCACCCGGTCACCGAGCGCCGGAAAGGTGAGCACCGCCCCCAGCACCTCGGCGCGGAACGGCGGGCCGATCTCCGGGTTCACCGAGGTGCAGCGCCCGAGGATGCCGCCCAGGTTGAGGACGTGCACGCTGTCCCCGATCGCCAGGTGCGGGGGCACCTCGCCGGCGTAGCCGCGGAGTGCGCGGCGCGCGCCCAGCGTGCCGGCCAGCACGTCACCCGCGCGGAGCGGGACCATGCGGCCGGTGAGGTCCTCGACGGTGTTGTAGGTCGGCTTGTCCTCGAGGATCCGCACCGCGAGCACGTAGCCCTCCGCCGCGATGATCTCGTCGCCGACGATGACTTCGTCGGCGAGATGGGCGTTCCGGGTGCTCGAGGCGATCCGGTCGAGCCGGACGCGCGTGGTGACGACCATGTCAGTCCTCCCCGCCCGCCGCGCCGGCACGCGCGGCGAGCAGCGACGGAATCGCGCCGACGCGCGCGAAGGCGCGCGCCTCGTCGCCGGTCCAGAGCCGGTTCTCCTCGCCGTAGGTGGCCACGGAGGTGTCCATCATCGAGAAGGGGCTCCGGGTGCCCACCACCTGGAAGCGGCCGGGCGCGAGCAGGAGCCGGGTCTCGCCGGTCACCCGCTGCTGCGAGCTGGCGACGAGCGCCTCGATGTCGCGGAGCGCCGGATCGAAGTAATGGCCCTCGTGCAGGCGGTCGCCATAGAAGCGGCCGAGCTGGTCCTTCCAGAACGCCTGCCACTTGGTGAGCACCAGCTTCTCCAGCTCGCGGTGCGCTCCGATGAGCATGAGCGCCGCCCCCGCCTCGAAACCGATGCGGCCCTTGATGCCGAGCGCGGTCTCCCCGACGTGGATGCCGCGGCCGATGCCGAAGGAAGCGGCCAGCTCGCCAAGGCGGTCCACCAGCGCCGCGCCCTCGAGCGGCTGCCCGTCGAGCGCCACCGGCAGCCCCTCGCGCCATTCGATCACATGCTCCGCCGGTGCCGGCGCATCCGCGGGCGGCGTGGTCAGCTCGGCGGGCGGGCCCGCCCAGGTGTCGTGGGTCCAGCCGCCGCCCCAGGTGGTGCCCCAGAGGCCGCGGTTGATGCTGTAGGCGCCGGCCTTTGCCGGGACGGGGAGGCCGCGCGCCTCGAGATAGGCGATCGCCTCCTCGCGGCGGACGCCCTGGTCGCGGATCGGTGTCACGATGGCGAGGTCGGGCGCCAGCACCCGGAGGGCGATGTCGAAGCGGACCTGGTCGTTGCCCGCGCCGGTGGAGCCGTGGGCGACGGCCGCGGCGCCGATCTCGCGCGCCGCCTCGATCGCCGAGATCGCCTGCTGGGTGCGCTCGGCCGCTACGGAGAGGGGATAGACCTCGCCGCGGAGGACGTTGGCCTGGATGAGGTAGCGGACGAACCGGTCGAAGACCTGTGCCCGGGCGTCGATCTCGTGGTGGCCCAGCGAGCCGACGGCCAGCGCCTGCGCGCGGACGGCGGCGGCCTCCGCGGGTGTGGTGCCGCCGGTGTTGACGAACGCCGTGTGCACCGCCCACCCGTCCTCGGCGAGGCGGGGTACGCAGTAGGAGGTGTCCAGGCCGCCGGAGAAGGCGAGGACCAGGGTGCCGCGAGAGCCGGAGCCGCGAGAATTATGCATAATGCATAAATATGCGGTGCCTCGGCCCGCGCCGCAATCCCCGCCCCCGGCGAAGGTCCGGGGTCCGCGCCGCTAGCGGAACCGGTACGCCGGCGCCGCCAGGCACTCGGCGATCCGCTGCCGGAGCAGCTCCGCGCCGAACGGTTTCTGCATGAAGGGAAGGTCCTCGGGGCAGATGCCCGAGGAGAAGAGGGAGGCGAAGACGTGCCCGGAGTACCAGAGGAGCCGCTGCTCCGGGTGGCGGCTCGCGATGCGGCGGCCCAGGTCGCAGCCGTTCATGTCGGGCATCATGACGTCGCACAGCACCAGGTCCGCGGCCCGCTCATCGAGTGCCGCCAGCGCCTCCGCGCCGGACCCGGCCTCGGTCACCTCATGCCCGTCGAGCCGGAGCATGCGCGCCACCGTCCGCCGCACCAGGTCGTCATCGTCCACGAGGAGAATCGAGAGCGGCATGCGACTACCCGGTGGGATCGGTTTTACCACTCCTCGGCGATGGCCCGGACCAGCCGCGCCAGCGCCGCGACATCCGCGAGGTCGGCGACCTCGGCGGGAGAATGCGAGTACCGGAGCGGCCACGCGATGGCCACGTCGGGGACGCCCCACGGCGCGAACGCCGACCCGTCGTTGCCGCCGTTGGTGCCGCCGAGCTGGATCGGGATGCGCCGCTCGGCGGCAAGCGCGAGCAGCGAATCCACCAGCGGCCGCGGCGCCACCGCGCTGTTGTCCACCGCCCGGATGACCGCGCCCGCGCCGAGCGGCGCGTGGCCGAAGGACTGGATCTCGAAGGGCGCGTCCGCCGAGACGAAGGTGTCCACCGCATGGACCCGCGCGGCGGTGGTGCCCAGCGCCCGCGCCGCCGCCGCCGCGCCCTCGAGCCCCACCTCCTCGCGCACGCTCCAGAGGAAGATCACCTGGTGCCTGAGCTTGGTCCGGTCCAGATGGCGGAGCGCGAGCACCAGCGCCGTGCTGCCGACGCGGTCGTCGAAGGAGCGGCCGGTAGCCCGGGTGCCGGCGAGCCGCGCGTATTCCTTCGGCATGGTGACGGTGCTGCCGACCTCGACGCCCCGCGCCCGCACCGCGGCGGGCGAACCGGCCCCGATGTCGGCGCGCAGCGCGGGTGGCGTCCGCGCCGGTGCAGCGCCGAGCGAGTCGCGCGGCAGGATGATGCCCGGCACCATGGCCGAGCCGGTGTGCACCAGCGCGGGCCGCCCCTCGAAGACCGACGGGAAGAACCCGCCCAGGCGCTCCAGCTCGAGCGTGCCGTCTTCCCGCACCGCGCTCACCCGGAAGCCGATCTCGTCGAGATGGGCCACGAACACCACCACCGGATCGCCGCGGCCCACCCGGACCCAGAGGTTGCCGGCGGTGTCGGTCTCGCTCGTTGCCCAGCCGGGGAGCATCCGCTGCACCTGCTCGCGCACCGGACCTTCCATGCCGGAGGCCCCGTACGACTCGACCAGCGTCTCGAGGGTGCGCTCGGCTTCGGCGATCTCGATCTCCTGCGCCGCGAGCCCGGCACCCGCGAACGCGGCCCCGGGCCCTGCTGCCAGCACGCCGGAGGCTACCAGCGGGGCCAGCGCCCGCACGCCCGCGCGCCGCATCGCGCCGCTCATCGCCCCCCTCCGATCCACGCCGCTACCCGCCGCTCCAGCGCCGCCACGTCGCCCTGGCGCACCGTCTCCACCGGCGTGCCGGCATGCCGTACGCCGAGCCGCCACCGCGTGACCGGCGCGCCCGCCGCGCGCCCGAGCGCGGAGTCCGGCCGGGCTGCGATGCCGGCGTCGTCCCCCATATCGAGCAGCACGATTTCCTCGAACGGCCCGGCGGCGTTCACGGCCGTGAGCAGTCCCCGGGCCGAGAGCCCCTGCTCCACCACGAACGCGAGGGTCACGCTGCCGCGCGCGGGCCGTGCCGAACCCGCCGCCGCCAGCGCCGCACACCCCGCGCGCCTCCCCGCCACCGGCGCGGCAAGGAGCGAATCGCCATAGCGATGCGGGCGCTTGGCCAGCACGAACGGCGTCGTCTCACGGATGCCGAGCGCGCGCGCTTCCGCCGCGCTCCGGGCGCCCACGTCCACGTAGGCGTCATCCGAGGTGAACGGCCCCTCGCCGGTGACCCTCCCCCGCGTGAGGTGCACCGAGCGCACCCCGACCACGCCGGGCACCTGGCCCCGGTCGCCCAGGAGCGACACCAGCTGCCCTTCCATCTGCTGGTCGAAGAGCGGCGGCACCCGGCCCGGCAGCCGCCGGACGGTAAGCCACCCGTCGGGCCGGATGCCGCCGACGATCCAGCCCGGCTCGTCGAGCTGGCAGGCGATGAGCCGCCGCGGCGTTCCCGTCCCCCGCACCACGACGACGTTCCCCGCCCGGTCGCGCCGGGCGCCGGGGACCAGGGCGAGCAGGGTATCGGCGAGCGCGGTCTCGTAGCCGACAGGGGCCGCGATCGCGGCGAGCCGCGCCGTGAGCGCAGCCGAAGCAGGCGGCGCCTGCGCATGCAGGACGCCGCCCGTGAGCAGCGCGGCCAGCAGGACCGGCGCGCGCCGCGGCAGAGAATTCAGGATGGTGCGGAAGCTATCCCCCGGAGCCGGTGTCGAGATCGTGCACGTAGGCCGCGGCGCCCCATCCGCCCGGGGACTCGTCCACGACGCGGCGGAGCAGCTCGACGGCTTCGCTGAAGCTCGGTGTGAAGGCGTACTCGATGGAATTGGGCGCCGGCTCGCCTTCGCGTGTCTCGGGGAGGTACGCGGCGAGGTATCGGTCTACGACTGCTGGCTGGAGGTCGGGATGGTCGGATCGGGGCAGACCGTGGCGGCGCTCGATTTCCCGCAGGATCCGCTCGGCCACGATGAGGCGTTCCTGCTCGAGGAGGACTGTCGCCATCACATAGTACCTCATTTGGCAGGGCCGACCGTCCGGCACGCCGGTCGGCGATGGCATCGTTCCGGCGGCGCCGGTCGCCGCAGGAAGGCGGGCATTGCACCCGATGTACTCATATCGCCCGCGGCAGGTCGGGGCGTTAGAGAAGAAATCCCGAACTGATCATCGCGCCGCGGCGCCGAGCCACGCGCGCGCCGCATCCACGTCGGCGCCGACCAGCCCATGGCCGGCGTCCTGCCATGCAAGTGTGACCTCGGCGCCGGCGCCGCGCAACATGGAGGCGAGCGACTCCGCGTCCGCCGCCGCGACGATCGGATCGGTCCGCCCCTCCGAGATCAGCACCCGCCGTCCGCGGAGGACGGGGAGCTGCGCCGGCCGGAGCGGCACCATCGCGCGGAAGAGCGCCGCACCGGCGAGCGCCTCGGGCCGGAGCAGCAGCAGGGCAGCGGCGATGTTGGCGCCGTTGGAGAAGCCCACCGCGGTGACCCGGGTCGGGTCGAAGCCGTAGCGCCCGGCCGAGTGGGCCACGAAGTCGGCCAGCTCGCCGGCCCGGCGCACCACGTCGGCCTCGTCGAACACGCCCTCCGCGAGCCGGCGGAAGAACCTCGGCATCCCGCGCTCGAGCACCCGGCCGCGCGGGCTCAGCTGCCCGGCGGCGGGAGCGATGGCCCGGCCCAGCGGCAGGAGGTCGTCCTCGTTGCCGCCGGTGCCGTGGAGGAGCAGCAGCGTCTCCTCGCCGCCGGATGCGGGCGGCACCCAGCGATGCGCGAACTCCGGCGCGCTGCCGGTCATGCGACCTCCGGGGCCTGCCACGCGTGGAGCGGCGGCAGGTTCGCCTCGATGGCGACGCGGGACGGCTCGAGCCAGGGCGGCAGCCGGAGCTCGGTGCCCAGCCCTTCGGCCGATTCGTCGATCAGGAAGCCCGGATCGTCGGTGGCGATCTCGAAGAGCACCCCGTGGAGCTGGCGGAAGTACACCGAGCGGAAGTAGCTCCGGTCGAGCACGCCCGTCGGGT
>CAMLLJ010000059.1 GCA_946480845.1 uncultured Gemmatimonadota bacterium | reverse complement strand
CGTGGTAGGCCGGCTTCGCGGCCGAGGCGAGCGGCACCGGCGTCATGCCGACGGCGCGCGCCAGCCGCGCGCCCGCGGCCAGGGCCGCCGCATCGCCTTCGAGCGCGGCATAGGCGCCGTGCAGGCGCGCCGGCGCGCTGGCCGGATCGGCGACTGCCTGCAGCGGGTGGAACGAGCCCAGGCCGGCGCCGGCCGGCTCGAGCGGCGCAAGCGCCCGCCGGTCGAGGAGGCCCGACAGGTGCAGGACCACCTGGCCCTTGCCGATCACCCCGAGGCCCGCGAGCGCCGTGGCAGCGGCGGTGATGGCGCCGTCGGGCGTCGCCACGATCACGACCGCGGCTGAGCCGAGCGGCGCGCGCCATGCCGCCTCCCCGGCAGAACGCCCCACGCCGGGAGGCGTGGGGCGTTCGGTTCTCACCAGGAGCGTGACGTCGTATCCGCCCGCGGACAGCGCGAGGCCGAGACCGGCGCCCATGCGCCCGGCACCGACGATCGCGATGGGGCCGGTCAGCGCGCCGCCTTCTCCACCGGCCGCGCCTCTGCGAGCCCGAGCAGGTCGCGCGGCGTTTGCGCGTTGCGCAGGAGCGCGAGCGCCTCCTGCATCTGGCGGTCGTCCACCGCGCGGCGGCGGAATTCCGCCGGCCGGCCGAAGACGTACCGGGCGGCCTCGTAGCTCAGCTGCCTGCCCACCAGGCCGGTCGCGCCGGTGAAGACCTCGTCGGTGAGCCGCACGCCCTTCGCGGCGAGCCGCGAGCGCACCTGCCGCAGCATGTCCGGCGTGATCGCGAACGCCGGCGACGAGAGCGCCCCCGACCGCTTGAGCTCGAGCGCGTAGGTCGTGAGCACGTCGCGGTACTGCGGGACCTTGTCGCCGATCACCCGCGCGAACTCCTTCTCCGCCCCGGTGAGCGTGTCCTGCCGGACCACGACGTCGGGCACGATCCCCCCGCCGCCGCGCACCGTGCGGCCGGCGTCGGTCTTGAAGAGCGGCCGCGACCGGATCGAGGTGTCCGGCTCGGCCACGGTGGAATCGGGCTCGGCCACGCCGGCCTCGCGCATCGCCTGGAGTGCCTGCTCGCCCTCGCTCCTCGCCTCGCGCTGGATGGTGCGGCCGCTCGGCGTGTACCAGCGCGCGGTGGTGAGCTTGAGCGCGACACCGTCGCCCATCGGGAAGAGCGTCTGCACCAGGCCCTTGCCGTAGGTCGGCGCGCCGACGATGACCGCGCGGTCGTGGTCCTGCAGGGCGCCGGCGATGATCTCCGCGGCGCTGGCCGTGAACTCGTCCACCAGCACCACGATGGGCAGCTCCGGCCACTGCTGGCGCGCCTGGTCCACGAAGGTCCGCGAGGACCCCTTGGCCCGGCCGCGGGTGGAGACGATCTCCTGCTTCGGCTCGAGGAAGAGGTCCGCCACCTTGACGCCCTGGTCGAGAAGGCCGCCCGGGTTCACCCGCAGGTTGAGCAGGAGGGCGCGCATGCCCTTGGCGCGCATCGCCGTGATCTCCTCGCGCAGCTCCTCGGCCGAGGTCTCCGAGACGGTGCTCAGCGAGATGTAGCCGATGCCGTCGTCGAACAGCAGGCCTTCCTGCACCGAGCGGACGTGGATGACGGCGCGCGTCAGCTCGTAGGGCAGCACCTGCCCGAGCCCGGCGCGGCGGACCAGGATCCGCACCTTGGAGCCCGGCTCGCCCCGCAGCGCCTTCACCGCCTCGTCGCTCTTCCACCCCTCGGTGGACTTGCCGTCGACCTCGACTATCTGGTCGCCGGTCTCGATCCCGGCGCGCTCGGCCGGCGTGTCCGGCAGCGGCGCCACGACCGTGATCCAGCCGTCGCGGACGTCGATCTGGATGCCCAGGCCGGCGAAGTTGCCCGAGGTCTGCTCGGTGAGCGCCTTGTAGTCGTCGCCGGTGAGCAGGACGGAATACGGGTCGTTGAGCTGTTCCAGCATCCCGTCGGTCGCCTTCTGGTACAGCTCGGAGGCGCCGAGGGAATCGACGTAGTAGTTGTTGACGTGCGAGACGACGTCGTCGAAGAGGCGCTCGTCCGTGGCGCCCAGGTCGCCCTGGACGCTGCGCTGCAGCAGGAACCCGCCGCTCGCGAAGGAGATCACCGCGACCGCCCCGATCACACTCCAGCGATGCTTCATCTGACTTGCCTCCCGCTGCTGATCGCCGCCGGGACGGGCTGTCCCTCGGCTGCCTGCTGAAACCTAACGCCGGTGACGGAAAGTGTCCGGCCGGGCCTCCGCCAGCGCCGCCCAGGCGGCGGCGAGCACCTCCGGCCGGGACGCGGTGCCGTCGAGATGGCGTACCGCCGGACCCGTGGCAGCCTGATAGGCCGCCGCCACCCGGTTGTGGAACCCGTCGTCCTCGCGCTCGAAGCGGTCCCGGGCCTTCCCGGCCGCCGCCTGCCGCTCCCGGCCCACCGCCGGGGGCACATCCAGGACCAGCGTCAGGTCCGGCCTGAGGCCCTGGGTGGCCACTTCGTTGACCCGGGCGACGGTCTCCGCCGGCAGCCCCCGCCCTGCCCCCTGATAGGCCAGCGTGGACAGGTCGTACCGGTCGGAGAGGACGATCCTCCCCTCGGCGAGGGCCGGCCGGATGATCGCCTGCACGAGATGTGCCCGGGCGGCCGCGACGAAGAGCAGCTCGGTATGGGGGTCCAGCCGGGAGGCGGGGTCGAGGAGGGCCTGGCGCGCGTGCTCGGCGGGGCCGGTGCCGCCCGGCTCGCGCACGGCAACCGGGTCGAGGCCCGCGGACTGCATGGCGGCGACCAGTGCCGCGGCGAGCGACGTCTTCCCCGCCCCCTCCGGGCCTTCGAGGACGAGGAAGAAGCCGCGGCTCACGAGAGGGTGATGATGCTGCTCGCCGCGCCCTTTTCCATGCCGGCGGCGATCTGCTCGTTCACCCGCGCCATCACCTTGTCGAAGTTCGCGCGCGCGACGACGTAGGCCTGGCCGGTCACGCTGGTCTCCAGCTCGCCCACGGCCGCTTCGTAGCCATCCTGTGCCGCCTGATCGGGCATCTGGCCGGCTGCGATCTGCTGGTCGATCTGGCGGGCGAGCTGCTGGATCCGGTCCAGCTTCGCCACGGTCTCCTTGTCGTCGCGCAGCGCGGACTCGGCGCGCCGGAGCGCCTGGTATTCCGCCGACTGGCCGATGTGCCGCCCGAGTTCCTGCGCCTTGTCCCAGATCACGCGTCGTTCCTCCGCGCGAGCAGGTAGCGCTCGCGGCCGAACAGGTCATGGTGGATCGCGACATCGGCCCAGCCCAGGGCGCTGGCGCGGCGGGCGGCCTCGGCCGCCCTCGATGAGTCCAGCTCGAGGGCGATCCAGCCGCGGGGGCGGAGGACGCGCCGCCCGTCGTCGAGCAGCGCCTCAGTGGCCGCGAAGCCGTCGGGGCCGCTCTGCAGCGCCAGGGCGGGCTCCCAGTCGCGCACCGACGGATCGAGCGCCGCGTACTCCGCCGCGGAAAGATAGGGGGGATTGGACACCAGCGCGTCGAGGGAGCCCGCGGCGAGAGCGTGGGTGAGGTCGCCCCGCACGAGCGCAAGCTCCACCCGGAGCGCGGCCGCATTCGCGCGCGCGAGCGCCAGCGCCGCCTCCGAACAGTCCACCGCGACGACGCGCCGGCAGCCACCCTCGGTGGCGAGGCTCAGGGCGATGCAGCCCGTCCCGGTGCCGATGTCCGCGACGTCCCCGCCCTGCACCCGCTCCAGTACCAGCTCCACGAGACCCTCGGTTTCCGGACGCGGGATGAGCGCGCGTCGGTCAGAGGCGAGCTCGAGGTGGCGGAAGCCCGCCCGGCCGGTGACGTAGGCGAGCGGCTCGCCGCGCGCGCGCCGCTCCGCGGCGGCGAGGAACGCGGCGGCCTCGATCGCATCGAGTCGCACGGCCGCCGCGTCCGCGAGCGCGCGCGCCGGTGCCGACCCGGCAAGGCCCGCCCAGATCCGCAGCGCCTCACGCCGCGGCTCGGCGATTCCCGCTGCGCCGAGGTGCGCCGCGGCGGCAGCGAGCGCGCCCGCCAGCGTGGTGGCCGCGGGGCCGGCAGGTTCCAGCGCCAGGTCAGCCACCGCCGAACTGTTCCTCCCGGCTCGCCATCCGGAGCGCGCCGACCAGCTCGTCGATCCTGCCGTCCATCACGTCGGCGAGGTTGTGGACCGACAGGTTGATCCGGTGGTCGGTGACCCGGCTCTGCGGGTAGTTGTAGGTGCGGATCTTGGCCGAGCGGTCTCCGGTGCCCACCATGGCGCGCCGTTCCTGGGAGCGGGCCGCCTCCTGCTCCGCGATCATCCGGTCGAGGAGCCGGGCGCGCAGCACCTCCATCGCCTTCGCCTTGTTCTGGAGCTGGGACTTCTGGTCCTGCTGCTGCACCACGAGGCCGGTGGGGACGTGCGTGATGCGCACCGCGCTGTCGGTGGTGTTCACGCTCTGGCCGCCGGGACCGGAGGAGCGGAAGACGTCGATCTTGAGGTCGCCGGGATCGATGCGGACATCCACCTCTTCCGCTTCCGGCAGCACGGCCACCGTGGCGGCGGAGGTGTGGATGCGACCCTGCGTCTCGGTGGCGGGGACGCGCTGCACGCGGTGCACGCCGGACTCGCGGCGCAGCAGCCCGTACGCATCCTGTCCGCGCACCGCCACCACCGCCTCGCGGAGCCCGCCCATGTTGCCGTCGCTGACCGAGATCGGCTCCCAGGCGAGGCGGTGGCGCTCGACGAAGCGCTGGTACATGCGGTAGAGGTCGGCGCAGAAGAGGGCGGCCTCGTCGCCGCCGGTGCCGGCGCGCAGCTCGAGGATGGCGTCACGATCGTCGTGCGGGTCGCGGGGAAGGAGCAGGTCGTGCAGCTCGGCCTGGGTGGCCGAGATCTCGCCGGGGAGCCGGGACAGGTCATCGGCCACGAGCGCGGCCAGCTCGGGATCGGCCTCGCCGGCCAGCTCCCGAGCCTGTGCCAGCTCGCCCTCGAGCCGCTTGAGCCGCTCGGCGGCCCGAACCACGGGAGCGAGCCGCGTATGCTCCCGGCCGAGGGCGCGGAACTTCACCTGATCGCGCGCCACGTCGGGATCGGAGAGCGCGTCGGCTATCTCCTCCGCCCGCTGCAAGGCCTGGCGGAGCCGTCCCTCCATGGCCTAGGCCTTGGCGGGCTCGCCCTGGTACTTGCGGCGGAACCGGTCCACGCGGCCGGCGGTGTCCACCAGGCGCTGCTTGCCCGTGAAGTACGGGTGGCACATGGCGCACACTTCGACGTGGATGCTGTCGGCCGTCGAGCGGGTCTCGAAGGAGTTGCCGCAGGCACATACCGCGGTGACCTTCTTGTACTGGGGATGCAGATCTGCCTTCACTGGAACGCTCCTGTGGAACCGGTTGTTCGCTAGCCCTCAAATCTAGCCGGTCCCGAGGGTCCGGAGCAAGTCGGCGAGCGCAGGGCGACAGGCCCGGGGCGCCGGCTCGATTGACACTCCCCGGAATCGCAACTAATCTCTCCACTTGGACTTGCAGGCGTTCACCACGACCAACCCGAGGCGTCCGTGGCCTTCTCTCCCGTTGAAGTCCTCAAGAAGGTACCCCTCTTTTCCGGTCTCTCGGAGAGCGACCTCCAGGCCTTCGCCGACCTGGCGCGCGAGCGCGGCTACCCGAAGGGCAGCGTCATCGTCTTCGAGGACGATCCGGGCGACGCGATGTACCTGGTGGCCGCCGGGCAGGTGAAAGTCGTCCTGATCGCCGAGGACGGCCGCGAGGTCATCCTCTCGGTGCTGGGCGAGGGGAGCTTCTTCGGGGAGATGTCGGTCATCGACGAGGAGCCCCGGTCGGCGCACGTGATCGCCATGGAGGACTCGACCCTCCTGGTGCTCCGGCGGGAGGATTTCCATGCCCGGCTCCGCCAGTCGCCGGAAGTGGCCATCTCGCTGCTCAAGGAGATTTCCCGGCGCCTCCGCCGGGCGGACGAAAAGATCGGAAGCCTGGTCCTCCTCGACGTGAACGGGCGGGTGGCCCACCTCCTGCTCCGCATGGCGGACGACGAATCGGGCGACCGGATCACCCGCAAGCTCACCCACCACACCATCGCGCAGATGATCGGCTCGAGCCGCGAGACCGTCTCGCGCACCATGCGGAACCTCGTGGACCGGGGCATCATCGACGTCACCCGCCGCGAGATCACCCTCAAGGACCGCCGCTCGCTGATGATGGCGGTCCGGAGGTCGTGATCATCCTCACCCGCCACGGGTGAGCGCCGACGCAGAGGTGAGCCGCCTCCCGGTGCGGAATTACGGGATGAAGGACCTGCCCTCGGGGAGGGTCGCGTGAGTCATCGCGTCACCTTCTGGGGTGTCCGCGGCTCCATCCCGACGCCGGGCGCCGGCACCGCCCGCTACGGCGGCAACACCCCCTGCCTCAGCATCACCAACGGCACGGCCGGGCTCGTCATCCTCGATGCCGGCAGCGGCCTGCGCACGCTCGGGCACGAGCTCATGCTCGCGCGAGAGGGCGCGCCGCTGCGTGCGCACCTGCTGCTCACCCATACCCACTGGGACCACATCCAGGGGCTCCCGTTCTTCAAGCCGCTCAGCTCGGCCGGCACGCAGATGACCATCTACGGCGCGGCCCAGGAAGGCGTGCCGCTCGAGGACATCCTCGGCCGGCAGATGGACCCGATGGTCTTCCCCGTCCCGCTCAAGGCGCTCGCGGCCCAGATCGTGGTGACCGAGATCGAGGAAGGCGTCGTCGCCATCGAGGGATTCGACATCCGCGCCATCCGGCTACGCCACCCGGGCACCACCCTCGGGTACGTCCTGACGCCGCGGACGGGTGGCCGGAAACTTGCTTACATCACCGATAACGAGCTGGGCCCCGGCGGGAACTATCCGGTAGGCGCCGACTGGCGCGCCTCGCTGGTGCGCGCGCTCGCCGGCGTGGACGTGCTGGTCCACGATGCGATGTATGGTGAGCAGATGATCCGGGCGCGGGCCGGCTGGGGACACTCGACGCCCCGGCAGGCGGTGGACCTGGCGGCCGCGGCAGGATGTGCGCGGCTGCTGCTCTTCCACTACGAGCCCGAGCACGACGACGACACCATGGACGGCATCGTCGCCGACGCGCGGGCCTACGCCGGCGAGGTCGCGCCCGGGCTGGTGGTCGAGGCGGCCACCGAAGGGATGGCGTTCGTTCTCTAGCAGTCACTCAGCAGGGAGTTGCACATGCGACGGTCACTGGTCCTTACGACGATCCTCGGCGCCATGCTCGCGGTCGGTCCCGCGGCGGCCCAGGGCACCACGATAGCGGTACTGCCGTTCGAGGATGGCGGGTCCTACGGGCAGGACAAGGCGAGCTTCGAGGCGCTCAAGACCAGCCTCCAGTCGTCGCTGGTCACCGAGCTGTCGCGCGCGTCCGGCGCCAGGGTGGTGGCGCGCGGGCAGGCCGGCGCGCGCGTGGACGCGGCAGCCGCCGTGCGCACGGGCAAGGAGGCCGGGGCGCGCTACGTCATCTTCGGCAACTTCATCGACCACTACGGCCGGTTCCGGCTCAACGCGCGGATCGTGGACACCGAGTCGGGCGAAATCGTGCGCGTGGTCTCCAACGACGACGCGGCGCTGCAGGACCGGAAGGACCTGCCGCGCATCGTCCAGGCGGTGGCCGCCGGCATCGTGGAGGCGACGAAGCTCCCCGCCCGGCCCTCGTCGTCCTGAGCCGGTGAGCGGCCGGCCCGGCGAAGCACCAGGCGCGCCGGTTCACCCCCTGCTGCTCCTCCACGCGGGCGGATGGTCGCCCGACCCGATCGCAGGCGCGCTCGCCGCCGAGCGGATCGAGGTGCGCGAGGTGCAGCACCTGGGCGACGTCCGCCGCGGCGCGCGGCCCACCGTGCTGGTGCTCGACATCGCGGCAGCGGAGCGCTTCGGCGTCCCGGCGCTCGCCGCGCTGGTGGACGCCGGCGCGGGCATCGTGCTCATCGGCGAGCCGGGCGCCGACGACGTGCCCGAGCGCGTCCCCGCGCACATCCTCAGCGCCTACATCGCGTCCCCGCCCGCGCCGCGGCGGCTGCTGATCGGCATCCGGGCCGCGTTCCGGGAGGCCGCCGCGCGCCGCGATGCCCGCGATGCCGTCGCCGAGTCCGCCGACCGCACCACCGAGGTCAGCGACCTCACCGAGATCGGCATCCGCCTCCTCACCGAGCGCAACCACGCGGCCCTCCTCGCCCTGATCCTCACGCAGGCGCGGCGGCTCACCTCGGCGGATGCGGGCAGCCTCTACCTGGTCGAGAGCGGCCCCGCGGGCGACCGGCTCATCTTCACCCTGACCCAGAACGACAGCCGGCCCGACATCGCGTTCACCGCCGCGACGATGCCGCTCGACGACTCGTCGCTCGCCGGGCATGCCGCGCGCACCGGCTCCCCGCTGGTCATCGATGACGTGTACGCCCTCCCGCCCGGCTCGCCGTTCGCCTTCAACCGCAGCTTCGACGACCGCGCCGGCTACCGCACCAAGTCGGTCCTGGTCATCCCGATGCCCAACCAGCTCGGTGAGGTCATCGGCGTGCTCCAGCTCATCAACCGGAAGCCCGACTTCCGCATGACGTTCGCCAGCGCGGAGGACGCGGCGCTCCGCGCACTGCCGTTCGACGGCCGCACGGTGGCGCTCGCGCGCTCGCTGGCCGGCCAGGCCGCGGTGTCGCTCGAGAACAGCCAGCTCTACGGCTCGATCGAGCGGCTCTTCGAGGGGTTCGTGAAGGCGGCCGTATCCGCCATCGAGCAGCGCGACCCCACGACGTCGGGGCATTCGGAGCGGGTGGCGTCCATCACCTGCGCGCTGGCGAGCGCCGCCGACCGCGCCGGCGACGGCCCCTTCCGCGAGGTGCGCTTCACCCGGGACCAGCTGCGCGAGCTGCGCTACGCCGGACTGCTGCACGACTTCGGCAAGGTGAGCGTGCGGGAACGGGTGCTGGTCAAGGCGAAGAAGCTCTATCCCGAGGGTCTCGCGCTCATCGAGCTGCGCCACGCCTACCTGGTCCGGTCCATCGAATGCCGCGCGGCGACGGAGCGCGCCGACTACCTCGAGCGCCACGGCACCGCGGGCTACCCGGCCTTCGCGGCGGACCTGGAGCGGCGGACCGCCGCGGAGCTGGCCCGGGTCAACCAGTTCCTCGGCGCCGTGCTGGCCGCCAACGAGCCGACCATCCTGCCCGCCGGCGATTTCGCGGAGCTGGAGGCGTTCTCGCGATCCACCTACCAGGGCCTCGATGGCGAGCCGCTTCCCTTCCTCACCGGGCGCGAGGTCCGCTCGCTCCGCATCCGGCAGGGGTCGCTCGACGACGAGGAATGGGTGGAGATGCGGCGGCATGTGTCCAGCACCTTCGAGTTCCTGAGCCAGATTCCCTGGACCCGCGAGCTGCGCGGCATCCCCGCGATCGCGCACGCGCACCACGAGAAACTCGACGGCAGCGGCTACCCCCGTGGCCTCGCGGGGCCGGAGATCCCGCTGCAGGCGCGGATGATGACGGTGGCGGACATCTACGATGCGCTCACGGCCGCCGACCGGCCGTACAAGCGGGCGGTGGCGTTCGAGCGGGCGCTCGACGTGCTCGGCGCCGAGGCCCGCGAGGGGCGGCTCGACGCCGAGGTGCTGCGGCTGTTCGTGGAGTCGAAGGGCTACGAGGCCGGGCGCTGGCCGGTGACCGCCTAGACCTGCACGCTCTTGCCCTCGAGGGCCGAGCGGTAGATCGCGTCGAGCACCTTGTGCAGGGTGACCTGGTCCTGCAGGGACGGCACCGAGGCCTCACCCTGGACTGCCGCCTGGAAGTGCGCCCATTCGGCGCGGAACGACGCGTTGTAGGCCGTCTCCCGGCTGATCGAGCCCGTGGGCGAGACGTCCACGGCCACGCCATTCAGCTCCTTCCACACCATGAGCGGGTTGATCGCCGCGGTGCCCTTGCTGCCGCGCAGGCCCACGCCGAATCGCTCCCCCGGCCCGATGTGGTGCCAGGTGACGTCCACGAAGACCGACACCCCTCCCTCGCAGACCACGAACGCGCTGCCCGACTGCTCGACGCCGCGCTCGACGTCGAGCACCGCGGTGACCCGCTCCGGCACCGGGTTGCCGGCCAGCCAGAACGCCAGGTCGAGCATGGTGAGCCCGAGGTCGAGCATGGCGCCGCCGCCGGACAGCTCGCGCTTCTGCCGCCAGCCGAGCTGCGCCCGGCTGGCGCGGAAGACGTGCCAGCTCCCGCGCACGCTGTCCACCACGCCCAGCTCGCCGCTCTGCACGAAGCTCCGGACGAGCTGCACGTCCGGCCGGTAACGGTGGTTCATTCCCACCAGCACTACCTTGGCGCTCTTCTCCGCCGCCCGGGCGATCTTCTGGGCGCTCGCGGCACCGAGCGCGAGCGGCTTCTCCACCAGCACGTGGAGATCGGCCGAGAGCGCGGCCAGGATGTGGGACTCGTGCAGGTGATTGGGGGTGCAGAGGACCAGGGCGTCCAGCTCCTCGTAGCCGAGGAGGTCCTCGATGTCGTCGAAGGCGTTCTTGACGCCGAAGCGGTCGGCGATCGCGCGTGCCTTGGGAAGGTCGGTATCGCAGATGGCCGACACCTCGACCGACTTCATCTTGCGGAGCGTGGGCAGGTGCGCCACCTGGACGATGGCCCCGCTGCCGATGATGCCCACCCTGAGTGGATTGCTCACCCGCCCTCCCGCGTCAGTAGAGCCGTTCCAGCCGCGTCCCCGGATAGTATGCCGCGATGATGTCGCCGTGGCGATGCCCGGCCCGCGCCCGCCCGACGGCGCCCCACTGGCAGAAGCCCACGCCGTGCCCCGCGCCGTGCCCGTCCACCTCGAGCCGCGCAACCTCCCCACCGGCGTGGGTGACGCGCAGCGAGAAGGCAGTGCTCCTCAGGATCTCGCCGGACTCGGGCCTGAGCGCCTCCCGGATGGACGGGCTCTCCACCAGCACGTCGCCGTCGGGAAGCGAGACGACCAGCGTCCGCACCCGGCGCGACACGGTGCGGTCGGCGATGCGCACGTCGCGGATGCGGGTGACCCGCGACGCGGGGATCGCGGCCTCGGCCGGGAGGTAGCGCCGGAGCGCCTCGCGGAGCGCGGGCCCCGTCCACGTCTCGCGCCACTCGTACCGCGGTGAGATGGCGCACCAGGCGGCGCCGGTCGGGCTCGCGTCCGACACCGAACGAAGATACGGACGGACGGCGCCGCGGAAGACCTCGGTGCCCTGCTCGGTGCGCCCGCCGCAGGTGGAGTAGAAGAAGGCGTCGACCGGCTCTCCGCCCCAGGTCACCGCGATCCCCCGCGTCTCCACGACCGCCTGCCGCGACAGCGGGTTCTCGGCGTTCACGCCGAAATAGACCTGGTCGGCGACCGTCGCGTTGTAGTCGAAGCCCTGGGCGCGCCAGCGGCCGCGGTTCCGGAGCGCGTAGGTGCGCGAGACGATCGCCTGGGCGCGCACGGCCTCGATCTCGTCGGGGGCGCGGCGGCCCAGCTCCCCGCCCACCACCGACTGCAGGTACTCCTCGAGCCCCACCTCGTTGATCGCGCTGAGGCCGGTCCGGGCCGGCGCCATGACCACCGTGCCGCGATAGTCGCGCGTGCCGATGCGCACGAACTCGCCGGGCACGCGGGGCGCGAGCGTGTAGGCCGCCGCCGGCGGCGGCCTGACCCCGCCGGGGCCAACGAGCACCACGCTCGCGCCCTCGCGCACCGCGCGCCATGAGGTGCCGGCGGGAATGGTGATCGCCGTGGGACCTGAGCTGGCCCGGATCGCGGCGCCGCCCCCGATCGTGATCGACGCCGAGCCGGTCACCAGCCCGACGCGCACGGCGGGACCGGGATCGAACGCTGGCGCGGCGCGGGCCGGCGCCGCGGGCGTCGAGTCCGGGCGCACCGAGTCGCGGCGTTCGGGCTCCCGCGCCGGATCGCGCCGCACCGGCTCCGCCGGCCGCGCCACGATCGGCGGCGACTCGGCGGGCACCGGCGCCGGCTCGGGCTCCGGCCGCGCGCAGCTTCCGATCAGGAGGCCGGTGACCGCGGCGGCCGCACGCCACGACCCGGCGCGCCGGGCGCGCCGGCCGCGGCCGTCAGCCGCGGGAGTTGCCAAACTTGAGCTCGATGCCGCAAACCGCGGTGCGGAGCAGCGCCATCACGGCCTGGAGCTCGTCGCGCGACGGGCTGGTGACCCTGAGCTCGTCGCCCTGGATGCTGGCCTGGACCTTCTTGAAGCCGCCGTCCTTGATGGTCCGCTGGATCTTCTTCGCGGTGTCCTGGGGAATGCCCTGGGTGAGCGCGGCGGTGCGGCGGACCGACTGGCCGGTCCCGTGCTCCACGTCGCCGAGCTTGAGGTTCTTCACCGGCACGCCGCGCTTGATCAGCTTGCTCTGGAGCACGTCCACCAGCGCGTCCATGCGGAACTCGTCATCGGCCGCGAGGCGGATCTCCGCCTTGGCGCGGTCGAACTCGATGGTGCAATGGGTGCCCTTGAAGTCGTACCGCTGCGCGATCTCCTTCAGGGCCTGGTTCACGGCGTTGTCGACCTCCTGGAGGTCGGCGCCGGTCGAGATGTCGAAGGAGGAGTTGGCGGCCATGGCTGGTCCGGGTCCCGGCGGCGCCCCGGGGGTGGCGCGCCGCCGGCGATCAGGCGAGGAAGCTTTCGAGGGCGCGCGCGCGGCTCACGTGGCGGAGCCGGCTCAGCGCCTTCTCCTTGATCTGGCGCACCCGCTCGCGGGTGATGCCGAGCAGGCTGCCGATCTCCTCGAGGGTCATCGGCTCCGGGCCATCGAGCCCGAAGTAGAGGCGGAGGATCTTGGCCTCGCGCTCCTTGAGGGTCGAGAGCACCTCCTCGATCGACTCGGTGAGCGCGTGCTCGAAGGTCTCGGAATCGGGCCCCGGGTTCTGGGTATCGGGCAGGTAGTCGAGGAGCTTGTTGTCCTCGCCGGGGGTGAGGGGCGCGTCGAGGGAGAGGTGATTCTGCGAGATGGAGAGGGTCTTCTGCACCTCCTCCATCGAGATGTCCATCCCCTCGGCGATCTCGGACGGCGTGGGCTCGCGCCCCAGCTCCTGGAGCAGCGCCGAGGAGCGCTTGCCGATCCGGTGCAGCGTGCCGGCGCGGTTGAGCGGCACCCGCACGATGCGGCTCTGCTCCGCCAGCGCCTGGAGGATGGCCTGGCGGATCCACCAGACGGCGTAGGAGATGAACTTGATGCCCTTGGTCTCGTCGAACTTGTGGGCCGCGCGGATCAGCCCGAGGTTGCCCTCGTTGATCAGGTCGGCAAGCGAGACGCCCTGGTTCTGGTACTTCTTGGCGACCGACACCACGAAGCGCAGGTTGCTGCGGACCAGCTTGTCCAGCGCTTCCTCGTCGTTGACGCGGATGAGCTGGGCGAGCCGCACCTCCTCTTCCTGC
>CAMLLJ010000058.1 GCA_946480845.1 uncultured Gemmatimonadota bacterium | reverse complement strand
CGGACCCGGCGGGAGATCCGCGAGCTGATCCACCGGGTGGGGATCACCACCGTCTTCGTCACCCACGAGCAGGACGAGGCCTTCGACCTGGGCGACCGGGTGGCGCTGCTCGCCGGAGGCAGGCTGGTCCAGGCGGGAACCCCCGAGGTGCTGTACGCCGACCCGGCCAACGCGTTCGTGGCGGGCTTCATCGGGCGCTCGGCCGCGGTGCCGGTGACCGTGACCGGCCGCGGGCCCAAGGGGACTCGCATCGCGATCGGCGGGACCGAATGGGAGGTCCCCGCGCGCGACGCCGAGGTGTCGGCGCCGGGACCCGCGATGCTGCACGCGCGGCCCGAGGCGCTCTGGCTCACCGGCCCGGGCGAGGGCGCCGTGCCCGGTATCGTCACGGGGCGGCGGTTCGTCGGCGCCTCGGCCGCGTACACCGTGGAGCTGGAGGGCGGCCACGCGCTCGAGGTATCGGCCGCGCCGGGTGGCGCAAGCGTCGGCGACCGGGTGGGCATCCGGCCGAGCCGGCGCTCGGACGGCGGTCTCCACCTCTTCCCGGCGGAGCGGTGATGCCGCGCGGCCCGCTGCGCTACGCTGGCATCGGGCTCGCGGCCCTGCTCGCGTGGCTCGTGGCGTACCCGCTGCTGCTCACCCTGCTCGAGGGCGTGCACACGCCCGCCGGCTGGACGCTCGAGCACGTGCGGGCCTTCCTGGCGCGGCCCACCGAAGTGCGCGCGCTCTGGGGGAGCCTGTGGATCTCGGTGGCGAGCGTCGTGGCCGCGGCGCTCATCGGCGTGCCGCTCGCGTTCCTCTTTGCCCGCTACGACTTCCCCGGGCGGCGCCTGCTCGGCACCGCGATCGCGCTGCCGGCGGTGCTCCCGCCGCTGGTCGGCGTGCTGGCGTTCCTCTTCCTCTACGGCGAATCGGGCTTCCTGGCCCACCTGGTGCGCCGGCTCTTCGGCCTCGAGGAGACGCCGTGGCGCTTCCAGGGCGCGGGCGCGATCCTCCTGGTCCACGCGTACTCGATGTACGTGTACTTCTACCTCTTCACCCGTGCCGGGCTGGCTGCGCTCGACAGCTCGGTCTACGAGGCGGCCGCGAGCCTGGGTGCGGGGCGGGCGCGCACCCTGGTCCGCGTGGTGCTGCCGCTGCTCCGTCCCCACCTGGTCGGCGCGGCGCTGCTCACCTTCATGACGTCGCTCGCCTCGTTCAGCGCGCCGTACATCTTCGGCGGCGGCTTCCGGGTGATGACGACACAGATCGTCGCGACGCGCCTCAACGGCGACGACCGGCTCGCCATGGTCGAGACCGCGTCGCTCGCGCTGCTCGCGCTCGCTGCGCTCTGGCTGCTGCGCCGGACCGACTCGCGTGGGGCTGCCGGCGGCTCGAAGGGCGCGCCGCCGGCCCCGGTGCCGCTCCGGGGCAGGGGCCGGCGCGCGGCATTGGCCGGCGTCTCCGGCCTGCTCGCCCTCCTCCTGCTGCTGCCCCACCTGGCGCTCCTGCTCGTCTCCTTCGTGCCGCTCGGCACCTGGACGACCGAGCCCCTGCCGCCCGCCTACACGCTGGCCAACTACGTCGCGCTGATCGAGGACCCGGTTCGCGCCCGGCCGCTGATCAACAGCCTCTGGATGGCCACGGCGGCGACGCTCGCGGCGGTGGCGCTGACCCTGGCGGCCGGCGTCGTCGAGCGCCGCCGGCTCCGCGGGGCCGGGGCGGTGGACGCGCTGCTCTCGGTCCCCTGGGCGGTGCCCGGCACGGTGTTCGCCATCGCCATCGCCGCGGCCTTCAGCGTGTCCTCCCCCGCGACGCTGCGATTCGTGCTGGTCGGCACGATCTGGATCCTCCCGCTCGCCTACCTGGTCCGCAACCTTCCCATCACCGGGCGGGCGATCCTGGCGGGCTTCCGCGGGCTCGATCCCTCGATGGACGAGGCGGCCGCGACACTCGGCGCGGGCCGCGCCCGTACGCTCCGGCGGGTTACCTTGCCGCTGCTCCGGCCGGCCATCGTGGCCGGCGCCACGCTCGCGTTCGTGACGGCCTTCGGGGATTTCGTGACGTCGATCATGCTGTACACCTACGATACCCGCCCGGTCTCGCTGGAGATCCTGGCCAGCCTGCGCCAGGCCGACGTGGGGGTGGCCGCGGCCTACGGCGTGGTGCTCATGCTGGTGAGCGCCGCCGTCTTCGGGCTCGGCGCCGAGCGGGGGAGCACGGGATGACGGCGGCGGCCACGGCCCAGCGGGCGCAGTTCCGCCAGCTCTTCGTGCTGATCGCGGTGGCGTTCATCGACATGATCGGCTTCATGCTGGTCCTGCCGGTGCTCCCGTTCTACGCGCTCAAGCTGCACGCCACCCCCGTCCAGGTGGGCTGGATCTTCGCCGCGTTCTCCATCGCGCAGCTCATCTCCGCGCCGCTCTGGGGGCGGGTGTCGGACCGGTACGGCCGCCGCCCCGCGCTGCTGATCGGCCTGCTCGCCTCGGCGGCCGCGTACACGGTCTTCGGCTTCGCCGATACGCTCTGGCTCCTGTTCCTCTCGCGCTTCGTCCAGGGCGCGGGCGGCGGCACCACCGGGGTCGCCCAGGCGTACGTGGCCGACACGGTGCGCCCCTCGGACCGCGCCCGCGCCCTCGGCTGGCTCTCCGCCGCCACCTCGGCCGGCGTGGTCGTGGGCCCCATCCTCGGCACCTTCGCGAGCCGCCTGGGCACCGAAGGCCCCGGGCTCATCGCGGCCGGGCTCTGCGTGCTGAACGCGATCTTCGCCTGGTACTGGCTCCCGGAGTCGCGCGTGGCGCAGCCGCCCGGCGAGGCGCCGGCCAAGCGGAGCGTCTGGGGCCCCGCGCTGCACGCCTTCCTCAATCCGCGGCTCCCGGTCTCCCGCCTGATCTGGATCTACGGGGCGGGGATGCTCGCCTTTGCGTCGCTCAATGCGGTCCTGCCGCTCTACCTTGCCGACGAGTTCGGCGTGAACGAGCGGTCGTTCGGCTACTTTCTGACCTACTTCGGCATCCTCTCGCTGGTGATCCGGGTGGTGCTGCTCGGCCCCATCGTGGACCGGTTCGGCGAGCGCTCGACGGTCCGGATCGGCTGCGTGGCGCTGATCGTGGGGTTCCTCCTGTATCCCGCGGTCGGCAACCTCTGGCTGCTCGCGATCCTGGTGATGCCGCTCGTGCCCATCGGGACGGCGCTGCTGTTCCCGTCCACCACGTCGATGATCTCGGGCCGCGTGGACCGGCGCGAGCTGGGCGTCACCATGGGCGTGGCGCAGACCTTCGGCGGCGTGGCGCGCTCGGTGGCCCCGGTGCTCTCCACCCGGATCTTCCAGGACCTGGGGCACGCCTGGCCGTTCGTCGCGGCCGCCGGCATCGTCGGCGTGGTCAGCCTGCTGGCGGTGCGGATCGGGCCCGCGCCGGAGGCCACACCGGTGCCCGCGCCGGCACCCGCGCCCGCCGCGCCGGCGGCAGCGGCCGCCGCCACCATCGATACTCCCGTCGCATGAGGCGGGCGCACTGGAACCTCAAGGAGTGCACGTGGCAGACCTGACATTGCCTGCCTCGCCGGAGGCGCTCGCGGACGCGCGCTGGGACGACGTGGCCCCGCTGTACGACCAGCTCGCGGCCGCGCCACTCGACGCCACCACGCTCGATGCGTGGCTGGAGGCGTGGTCCACGCTCGAGGAGCTGCTCACCGAAGCGGCCTCTCGCGCCATGATCGCCTACACCCTCGACACGGCGGACGAGTCCAAGGAGGCGGCCCACCTCCGCTTCTCCACCGAGGTCATGCCGAAGGCGGACGAGCGGAGCGTGGCGCTGGCGCGGCGCCTGCTCGATTCCGGGCTCGAGCGCCCCGACCTGGCCGTGACGCTCAGGCGGTTCCGCACGGCGAGCGAGATCTTCCGCGAGGCCAACGTGCCCATCTTCTCCGAGCTGGAGGAGCTGGGCGCACGCTACCAGCGCATCACCGGGTCGATGACGGTGGAGTGGGATGGGCAGGTGCTGCCGCTCCCGCGCCTGCAGCCGTTCCTCAAGAGCCCGGACCGCGCGGTGCGCGAGCGAGCCTTTCGCGCGCTCACCGGCCCGTACGTCCGCGAGCGCGACGAGATGGCGTCCCTCTTCGACGTGATGTACGAACGCCGGCAGCGGATCGCCGCCAACGCCGGGTTCGCCAACTTCCGCGACTACGTCTTCCCCGCGAAGTACCGCTTCGATTACACGCCCGAGGACTGCGCCCGCTTTCACGAGGCCATCGAGTCCGCGGTGGTCCCGGCCGTGGCGCGCGCGCTCGAGCACCGGCGGTCCCGGCTCAGGCTCGACGCGCTGCGTCCCTGGGACCTCCAGGTGGATCCCTACGACAGCGCCCCCTCGCGCCCGTTCCGCGACGGCGCCGAGCTGGCCGGACGCGCCGAGCGGGCGTTCATGCAGGTGGATCCCGCCCTGGGCCGCCACTTCCGCACCATGATGGACGAGGGGCTCCTCGACCTCGAGAGCCGGCGCGACAAGGCCCCCGGCGGCTACTGCGACACGCTGCACTTCAGCGGGCGGCCCTTCATCTTCATGAATGCGGCCGGCATCCCCGAGGACGTGATGACGCTGCTGCACGAGGCCGGGCATGCCTTCCACGCCTTCGAGGCCGACCGCCAGCCGCTCATCTGGCAGCGGCACCCCGGCTCCGAATCGGCGGAGCTGGCGTCGATGTCGATGGAGCTGCTGGCCGCGCCGTACCTGGCGGAGCCGGCGGGGTTCTACACGCCGGCCGGCGCCGAATGCGCGGAGCTCGAGCACCTCGAGGACGTGCTCATCACCCTCGGGCACGTGGCGTCGGTGGATGCCTTCCAGGACTGGATCTATACCAGCGGCGAAGGGGGAGACGCCGCCGCACGCGATGCGGCATGGCTCCGGATCCGCGCGCGGTTCGAGCGCGGTGTCGACTGGACCGGGCTCACCACCGAGCGGGTGGCCCGCTGGTACCGCCAGCTGCACATCTTCCTCTACCCGTTCTACTACATCGAGTACGGGATCGCCCAGGTGGGGGCGCTGCAGGTCTGGCGCAACGCGCAACGCGACCGGCGCAATGCGGTGCGGATGTATCGCGAGGGACTGGCGCTCGGGGCCACCCGGCCGCTGCCGGAGCTGTTCCGGGCCGCCGGGGCGCGGCTCACCTTCGATCCCGTGGAGCTGCTGGCGCTGGTCGAGATGGTGGAGGAGCGGATGGCGGTGCTCCGGGCGCGGCATGCCGCCTGATCCCGGAGTTGCCCGAGCGAGGATCCGGTGGCATCTTTGAGGGTTCCTCCGGCCCTGGGAAGTCCCCGGGCCGGCAGTTCAGACCCCGGGAGAATCGACTGGATGGCGAAAGAAGAAGGCATCGAGATGGAGGGCGTGGTGACCGAGGTCCTGCCCGACCGCAACTATCGGGTGGAGCTCGAGAATGGCCACACCATCCTCGCGTACGCCGCCGGCAAGATGAGCAAGTTCAAGATCCGCGTGCTGGAGGGCGACCGCGTGAGCGTGGTGCTCTCCCCGTACGACCTCACCCGGGGGCGCGTCATCTACCGCCACAAGTGACGCAGGGATGCAAGAACGACGGGCCGCTCGATCGAGCGGCCCGTCGTTGTTTCCAGTGCCGTGACGACTACTTGACCTTCGTCACGTTCTCGGCAGCGGGGCCCTTCGCACCCTGCACGATGTCGAACTCGACCCGCTCGCCCTCGGAGAGGCTGCGGAAGCCGTCCGCCTTGATGGCGGTGTGGTGGACGAAGCAGTCCTTGTCCCCGTTCTCGGGCGTGATGAACCCGAAGCCCTTCGCGTCGTTGAACCACTTCACCGTGCCGGTCGTGCGAGCCATTCTGTACTCCATGTTGGTTGCCTGCACCGGTAGCCGGAGCATCCGGACACCGGCCTCTTCATGGGCACGGGCCAGTCCCGTGTCATGAGAAGCTGCGGGACCCCGAAGGGTCCGGAATCGAGCCGTCTGGGGGTTGCATCGGTTGGACGCCGAGCGGTCTTCGTCCCAAATCAGCGACTAATTTGCATCGGCGGCCCGTCCCGTCAAGGGGGGAGCGCTCAGGTGCCCGCCGGGGGAAAGCGCAGCCAGCGCGCCGCGGCGCGGGCCCAGTCGGCACTCCGGTCCTGGGGCGACGTTGCCCGGTTGAGCGCTTGCAAGAACTCGGCCGCCGACGGGTACCGGGCATCCACCTCGGGGCTCAGCGCCCGCTGGAGGACCCGTTCCAGGTCCGGCGACACGTCACTGCGCCGCTCGGCAATCTCGGGGAGCTGGCTGGTCGTCTGCAGCGCCAGGACCTGCTCCGGGCTCCCCGCCCGGAAGGGCGGCTCACCCATCAGGCAGAAGCAGGCCACGGCCGCCAGACTGTAGAGGTCGGACCGCTGGTCCACCCGCTCGCCCAGGAGCTGCTCCGGGCTGGCGAACTGGGGCGTCCCGCTCTGGCTCGTGGCGCCGCCGAAGCGGCCCTGGCCCCGGAGCGCCAGGGCCAGCCCGAAGTCGGTGATCCGGAGCCCGCCGTCCTGCTCGATCAGCATGTTCTCCGGCTTGATGTCGCGATGCACCAGTCCCGACCCATGCGCATGCGCCAGCGCCGAGAGCGCCTCGCGCACCAGGCGGAGCACGCGGGCGAGCGGCAGCGGGCCGTCGCGCTCGACCAGCTGCGCCACGCTCGGCCCGTTGATCAGCTCCATGGTGTACCAGACCAGCCCCGAGCGGCCGCCGATATCGTAGATGTTCACGATATTGATGTGATTGAGCCGCGCGGCGAGCTGCGCCTCGCGCCGGAAGCGCTCGACTGCCGCCGGATCGCGCGTGAGCAGCGGGTGCAGCACCTTGAGCGCCACCTCGCGCTCGAGGTGCAGGTCGCGCACCCGGTACACCCGGCCGAAGCCGCCGCTCCCGAGCGGGCCGAGCAGCTCGTAGTCGTCGCCCAGCGCGCGGCGGAGCCGCTTCTCCCAGCGCGCGCGGTCCTCGACGTCCACGAAGCGGAGGGGCGGAGGTGCCGCGAGCGGCGTCTCGAAGGTGCCGGCGTCCGAGGTGAAGTCCTCGAGCATCTCCACGGCGTTGAGGTACCGGTCATCGGGCACGGGGAGAAGCGCGCGCATGATCACCCGCTCGGCGGCGCGCGGGAGCGTCGGCCTGAGCTCGGTGGGCGGGCGCAACTCCCGCGTGTCGAGGGGCGGCGCTTCCCCGGTCGAGGCGAAGTAGAGGATGGCGCCCGCGGTGTAGATGTCGCTCGTGGGATCGCCGACGGCGCCGCCGCGCACCTCGGGCGCCATGAACGCCTGCTCGGTGGGTACCACGCCCGGCGGGACGGCCGGCAGGGTCCAGCTCGCGAAGCGCGCATCGGTCACGGTGCCCCGGCCCGACTGCCCGATCAGGAGCGACGCGGGTGCAATGCGGCGGAGCACGATGCCGCTGGCGTGCGCGTGGTCGAGGGCGCTCAGCAGGTCGCGCGCCAGCGTGTGCACGGCCGGCACCAGGCGGGGCCCGCGCTTGATGGCCTCGTCGAGCCCTTCGCCGTCGATCCAGTTGCCCACCCGGTAGGCCAGGTCGCCGATCTCGCCGGCGTCGTAGATGTGGCGGACCGCGGGATGGTCGAGCTGGGCGAGCGCCTCGGCCTCGCGCATGAACCAGGCGCGGGTCCCGGCGTCGGAGAAGAAGTTGACCCGGAGGGTGACCTGCCGCTTGAGCGTGAGGTCCTGCGCCCGGAAGAGCACCCGCTCGCGCGACACCGCCACGATCGCATCGAGCCGGTACCGATGGCCAAGCACCTTCTCGGTGCGCTGGAAGAACCCCAGGGGGTCGGTGACGTGTCCGGCCGGGATCCCGAACGCGGGTGTGGTCACCGGAGCGCCCCGCGCCGCCGCTCGACCCATCCCGCGCGCCCGCACTCGGCTTCGGCGCACCAGCGCCGGCCCTGGCCGGCGTCGGTGGCGCCGTGGCTGAAGTAGAGCGTGCACTCGCGCCCGGCGCACTGGCGCACCCGGGCCACCGGATCGGCCAGGGCCACGGCCGCCGAGTGGGCCACGGCGGCGAGGGCGGGCAGGGTGGCGTCCGGCGAGAAGGCGAGACGCCAGGTGCCCGATTCGCGCACCAGCTGCTGCCGCCCCCGGGCCTCGTGCAGCAGCCGGTTGATCATCGTGATGCTGGCGGTGGGCACCGGCATTCCGGCGGCGAGTGCCTCGGCGAGCCGGAGCAGGCGGGAACGGAAGCGCCGCACCTCGGCATACTCCACCGAGTCGGCGTCGGAGCGGAGGCGGGAGGCCTTGGCCCACCGGTGATACGCGGCCGCGTCGGTGAGCCGGTCGCCGGACCGGCCGCGACCCCGTCCGGTATTGACGAAGTCCAGCCAGACGGCGTCGCCGAGCAGGATGAATTCAGGATCGCCCATCGGGACGTCAGCCGTCGGCCACCTCGACGGCGTTGCGGCCGCCGCGCTTGGCGCGATACAGCGCGTTGTCCGCGGCCGCGAGCAGGCTGCTCACGGTCGTGCCGTGCCGCGGCGATTCGGCGATCCCGATGCTGAGGGTCGAGTTGCCGAATTCGGGGTGGGAGGCCGACAGCGCGGCCATGCTTTCCTCGACGCGCTTCACGTAGATGCGGGCCTCGTCCGGCGTCGTCATCGGCAGAATGACCAGGAACTCGTCGCCGCCGAGGCGGCCCACCACATCGAGCGCGCGGCACTGCTGGCGCAGGATGCCGCCCACCAGCACCAGGAGCCGGTCGCCGGCAGCATGGCCCATCGTGTCGTTGATGATCTTGAAGCGGTCCAGGTCGATCATCAGGATGCTGGTGTGCAGCTGGTGCCGGAGGCTCCGCGAGATCTCCGCCGACAGCCGGTCCTCGAGGGCGCGCCGGTTGTAGAGGCCGGTGAGCTCATCGGTGGTGGCCGCGCTGTGGAGCTGCTCGACCAGCTCGGAGTTCTTGAGCGCGATCGCCGCCGCGAAGGAGAGCGTGCCGGCCAGCTCGTGCTCGGCGCGGCCGTATGGCTTCTCGCTGATGCGGGGGCCGAGCACCAGCACCGCCATCCGCTCGGCACCTGCGTCGAGCGGCACCACCAGCTGGGCGCCTTCGCCGGCGTGCCGGGCCACGTTCGCGTCATCGGCGCCGGTGGCGGCGCTGCCGGGCGGCAGCGCCTCGTCGAGCGGTGCCCGCGGGAGCGGCTCGGGCGCGCGCCGCTCGTTGGCCGACCGGCACACCTTGGGGAGGTAGGCGTCCCCCTCGGGGCGATAGAGGCAGGCCCACCAGGCGAAGAAGACCTCGGCCATGAAGTCGAGGATCAGCTGCTCGGTCTCTTCGGTCGAGTGCACCGAGGAGAGCAGCCGGGCCACCTGCCGGAGCGCCCGGAGCTGGAAGACGGCGTCGTCGAGCTGGGCCTGGCGGTCGAGCAGGATGCTGCGCAGCTCGAGCACCACCGTGAGGCCGAGGGCCAGCGACATGGCCACCCCGCGCATCTCCGCGGCCACGGCCTCGTCCGCCGAGATCACGACCTCGGTCTCCCCGGTGGCCAGCCGGGCCACATGCATGGCACGCTCGAACCCCTCCGCCGCGCCCACGCGCGGCAGGATGCCCGTCGGCGTGGTCACGGTGAACCAGATCTGCTCGCTGTTGAAGCGGCGGACCAGGACAGACCGGCAGCGCTCGAAGAGCTCCCCATCAGTGCGGGAGAGGCGGCAGGCGGCGGCGAATGCGCTCGGGATGGCGGCCAGCGATACGGCGGAAGGCAGTGCCATGGAGCCAATTATAGCGAAAAACATGCCCGCCAGCGAGTGACCCCTTGCGTCAACTCGCTGTCAAGGGTATACTTATGCCCAGACATAGCCCCTCGGGGCCCCAGGGATTTTGGGTCTTGCCGCCTGGGTGAATAAAATGTGCTAAGACCAACCTTTCCCGGATGGGCAGACGCCCACCGGGATTTGTGTTTTTTACGGCGATTGCCGCACGATCCGGCCCGCCGCCGGCACCGTCATGCGGCCCCCCAGCCGGTCCCGGACGTGCCCCACCAGCAGGTCGGCCGCGCGCGGCCCCGATTGCCGCTCGGCGCAAGCCGGCGCGGCCTCGCCGATCTGATACCCGTCCCCACCTTCACATGCCGGGAAGACGTTGAGGGCCACTCGCACGACGTCCGCCGGACGGAGCGGCATGCCGTTCTCCCGCCGGATTTCGCCCGAGATCCGGGAACCTGACGGCCGGGACGGATCGTAGCTGAAGGACACGCCAGAGACCTGCAGGAACGCGCCGGTCCCGACGCTCTGCTCCGACACTCCCTGCTCGAGCACTTCGCGGAGCCGCGACCCGGACATCGGGAAGACCACGACGCGGGCCTCATCCGGGAAGAGGAACAGCGATTCCAGCGTGTAGTTGGTCACCGGTCCTGCAGGGATCACGTCGTCGAGGCGGAGGGTCCCGGCGTTGAGCAGCGCCACGTCCGCGCCGGTGCCGAGGCGCATGGCGTCGGTGACCAGGCGCCCGATCGGGCTCTCCTCGCGCCGGGAGACGGCATCCCGTGCATCGACGGGCTCGGGCGCGGTGCCGATGACCGACATCGGGCCGAGGCGCCGGCTGAGACTGTCGTTCCAGGCCGCGGTGACCCGCGCGACGGCGGTGTCGGGGGCGATGGCCCCGTCGAGCTGCAGCAGCCGGACGGCGCTCCGCCAGGCGCCAGGCCCGCCCCAGACGGTCGCGAACTGCGCCGAGCGCGAGTTGGCGTCGGCCTTGAGGATGTGGCGCCCGTCGATGACCTCGGAGCTCGCCTCGTGCTCGTGCCCGCCGAGGATGAGCTGAAGCGCCGGCTCCCGGCGCATGAGTGCGCGGTCCGCGGCGATGGACTGGTGGGTGAGGCCCACGATGTACTCGGCGCCCAGCTTGCCCAGCGTGTCGATGGCGGCCTTCGCCGCACTGTCGGGATCGGCGCAGCGCACGTAGCTCCGGTAGCTGCCCTGGAGCGTCAGCCCGAAGATGCCGATGAGCCGGTCGCGCGAGCGGACGGTGTCCCAGGCGAGCACGCCGGGGAACGGTGCGCCCGAGGCCTCGGTGCAGTTGGCGGAGAGCCACTTGAACGACGAGGCGCCGATGCGGGCCACCAGCGTGTCGCGGGCGAGCTCGAACTCGTGGTTGCCGAACGTGGCGTAGTCGAGCTTCGCGGCGTTCAGGCCCTCGATCATCTGCTTGCCGGAGTAGTACTTGCTCAGCAGGCTCGGGGAGAGCACGTCCCCGGCGAGCACGAAGAGGGTCGGGCCCTCGGCGGCGATGCGCTTCCGGACCGTGGCCGCCCGGGCCAGGCCGCCGCTCCCGTCCGCCAGCGTGTCGAGCACGTAGACGTCGTTGATCAGCAGGAAGCGCATCGGGTTGGTCGGCGGCGGGGCGGGGGGGAGCCCGCACGCCCAGAGCCCGCCGCCCGCGAGCGCGAGGAACAGCGCCGCGCGCCTCGCCACCGATCCCGCCGTCGTTCCCATCGTCGGACTCCTCCTCGTCATCGGCTCTCTCCGGTACTGCGCAGGCTCCGCACCAGCTGCGCGCACATCGGCCGCAGCTCGTCGAGCATGTGGCGGCTGGGCCAGTCGCGGCGCGCGTCCAGCACTTCCAGCATCGAGCGGTACCACCAGACGGTCTGGTCCGACGTCGCGCGCGAGACGGTGCGCACGTACTCGGTGCCCAGGCGGCGGAGCGACGTCATCGTGTTGCCGCACGACTGGATCTCCTCCGCCGTGCAGATGTCCAGCGCGCGCGGCTCCGCTTCGGCGAGATGGGCGAGGAAGTCGTGCTTGCACGCCCGCCAGGGTCGCTCGTCGCCCTTCGCGTCGAAGCGCGGCTCCAGCGCGTCCATCGCCACGCCCAGCACCACCGGGCCGAACTTGTCGCGGATCTTCTCCGCCAGCTCCGCGCGGCCGGCCCCGTCGGCCTCCTCGAGCGCGTGATGGAGGATGCCCGCCACCACGGTCACCTCGTCGCAGGCGTACCGGGCGAGGATCACGGCGACGTTGGCCGGGTGCGCGAGGTACGCCATCGCGCTCGTCGCGGGCGGGCGCAGGCCGTAGTACTTGGCGGAAAAGGCGAAGGCGTGGCTGACACGATCGGAATAGCCGGGCATGCGGGCCGGGTGGCGAGGGTCGGGAACGGTCACCGGATGCCGAGCAACTTATGCGTCTGCAGGCTCAGTCTCCAGCGCGGATTGGCGAGGCAGTAGGCCAGCGCCTCGCGGGTGTGCCGCTCCACGAGCGGCCCATCCATCGGCTGCAGGAAGAAGTGCTCGAAGGCCAGCGACTCGAACCGTCCGGGCTCCGCGCCCGCCTGGGGGAAGACGAGCTTGAGCTCGTTTCCGGCACAGAGGCTGAGCCCCGCGCCGGCCTTCGGGCTCACGCAGACCCAGTCGAGCCCCGGCGGGGGGGCCTGCGTCCCGTTGGTCTCGACCGCCACCTCGAAGCCGCGCGCCTTGAGCGCGGACACCGCGGCCGCGTCGAGCTGCAGCAGCGGCTCCCCGCCGGTGCAGACCACGTAGGGGCGGCCGCCGGCGGCCTCGGGCCAGGCCGCGGCTACCGCGTCCGCGAGCGCCTCCGCCGAGCCGAAGCGGCCGCCGCCGTCGCCATCGACACCGACGAAATCGGTGTCGCAGAAGGAGCAGACGGCGGTGGCGCGGTCCTGCTCGCGGCCGGTCCAGAGGTTGCAGCCGGCAAACCGGCAGAACACGGCCGCGCGCCCCGCCTGCGCCCCCTCCCCCTGCAGGGTGTAGAAGATCTCCTTCACCGCGTAGGACATCCGGTGAAAACTAACCGGTTTACCTTTCGTTCCATGCCATCACCGCGCCGCGCCGTCGTGCTGCTTTCGGGGGGCATGGACTCGGCCACGTCGGCCGCGATCGCGAAGGCCGACGGCTTCGAGGTGAACGCGCTGAGCATCCGCTATGGCCAGCGGCACGCGGCCGAGCTCGAGGCGGCGCGCGAGGTCGCGCGGCGGGTCGGCGCGGCGCGGCACGTCGAGCTGCCGATCGACCTGCGCGCCATCGGCGGATCCGCGCTCACGGCCGACATCCCGGTGCCCCTCGACCGGGAGCCGGCCTCGATCGGCCGCGGCATCCCGGCGACCTACGTCCCCGCCCGCAATACGATCTTCCTCGCCGCCGCGCTCGGCTGGGCCGAGACGCTCGGTGCCTTCGACATCTACATCGGCGCGAACGCCGTGGACTACAGCGGCTATCCCGACTGCCGTCCGGAGTATCTCGAAGCGTTCGAGCGGCTGGCGGGGCTCGCGACGAAGGCCGGCGTCGAAGGGCGGGGCCGGTTCACCGTCCACGCCCCGCTCCTTCGCATGACCAAACGGGAGATCGTCGAGCGGGGCACCGCACTGGCCGTGGACTTCTCGGTCACCCGCACCTGCTACGACCTCGACCCGGCGGGCAGAGCCTGCGGCCGGTGTGATGCCTGCCATCGTGTACGCGCTGATGGAGGGCCCGCGGAAGA
>CAMLLJ010000057.1 GCA_946480845.1 uncultured Gemmatimonadota bacterium | reverse complement strand
ATGTCGAAGGCGGCCGCGCCGGCGGACAGCGGGGCAGTCGGCGCCTCGGCGACGCTCCCGGCCGACCGTCCTGATTCCGCGCCGCTCATCGTGGAGGAAGCGGAAAGCGAGCGGGACCCGGGAGCAGTAGCGGCAACGCCACCGGTGCCATCGGCCGAGGCGCGCGATGATTCCCGGCAGGCCACGTCCCAGCCGGCGAGCGTCCCGCGCGAAACCGCTCCCGCCTCGGTCCGGGCCGCCAGGCAGCGCGCCGCGGCCGAGGACGAAGTGGCGCAGAGCGAAACGCTCAGGCGCGAGGCGTCCGCGGACCGTGCCGAACCGCCGGCCCCTGCCCCCGCGCCGATCACCACCGGCGCGGCAGCCGCGCGAGCACCGTCCACGGCTTCCACACCGAGTGCGCTCGAGCAGCAGTCCCAGATCCGCATGCGCCTCGGCCTCGATGAGACGCAACGGATGCTGGGGAGCGGCCTGCACGTGGTCGAAGGGCTCCAGCAGCAGTTCGTGGGCCTCGTGGACGGGCGCCTGGTCGCGGGCGCCAACCCGAACGCTCCGGTGGTGCGGGTCGTGTATCTCGACGATCAGCGGCGGCCGATCTACCTGGACCAGCAGCGGCTGGACGGGGCCAGGCGGCAGATGGGCCTGGCCCGCGACACTGTGCCACCGGACTGGGTTGTCGGCGACGTCTGGCTCTCGCTCAAGGGCAGCGGCCTGTCCGCGACCGAACTCGCCGAGCTGGCCCGGCGAGTTCGCTGATGCGGTCCCGCCAGGCCGTCAGTCGCAGTCTTCGGTTCGCGTGAACTGCGTCACGCCCGCCGGACCGACCTTGAGCCGGGTCCAGAGCCGGCCCCGCTCCGCCTCACCCTGCGGCAGCTCGGTCCGGCGCACCGTTGCCAGCGCGCTTTCCGATCCATCGCTCATGGCGCTCTCCTGGTGCTCGGCAACGGCGGCGCGGTGCGGAGTCGCCGTGGGCTGGCCGGTCAGTGGATCGATCGGCACCAGGGAAAGCTGGCCGGAGGCGGCGAAGCTGCTCCGGTAGTCGCCCGCCGCCGTCATCGTCACGGTCTTCTCCAGCAGGACCGGCCCCTCCACGAAGAGAAAATCCAGCGGACCCGTCGAGCAGAACGGCTTGGGAATCGCCTGGCCGTAGACCAGCGGCAGGGTCTCGGTCACAGTGCCGGCGAGGTACGGCGAAGCTGCGCCGAGCGTGAGGGTCGTGGCCTGCCCGTCGCCGTTGCCGATGGGGACGTCGGCGGCGGCCGGATCCGGCGAACCGGTGATCAGGACGCGAAGGTCCGGCGGCAGGAGGTTGTAGACGACGGCGGGAATTTCCCGGTGCGCGGTCGTGTTGATCACCGCGGTCACCCCGGGCGCCGCGGCGAGCAGGCCGGTCCGGGCCATGTCGTAGGTGACGAGCTGCTCCGCGAAGGCCCAGCTCAGCACCTGATGGTCTGCGGTGCCCTCGATCAGCACCTCGAAGTGCGCATTGGCCACCGTCACACCGCCCGCGCGGAAGAGGCGCAGGTGGAACCGGACCGGGCCGAACTCCCCGCAGCGAAGCTGGATCACGCTGGCCGCCCACCCCGCAGACGTCCAGGCGGTCTGCATGTCCCCGATCGCATCCTTCCACACGCACTGGAACATGGACAGCGCCGGGAAGTCGGGACGGCTGCCATCCAGCGCCATCAGGTCCGCCCGGATCTGGCGAGGATCGGCCGCTCCGGTGAACACCAGGTTGATGGGGTCGAACCGGTCGGCCGGGGCGTCGCTGAAGTTGACCAGGGTGTACGGATAGAGATCGAGCACGCTTCCACCCACCTCGAGCGCGACCGTGCCTGCGGGCCGCGCGGCCGATTGACTGAGCGCGGGCCTGAGCTCGGACTGGCTGATGTCCGAGGGACCGGCAGGCGCATCGGAGCTGCACGCGCCAAGCAGCGAGAGAGCGCCCCAGGCGAGGGGCCGGAAGCTGGTGAAGCGGGACATGGTGCCTCCTGAGGTTGACGCGGGCTGCGGGACAGCGGGAATCCTGGCACGTCCCGGTCAAGCCACGGTCAAGCGTCCGGAGGCCCCGGCCGCAGGCGGCGCCGCTGCCCCGGGGTCACCATGTCCCGGTTCACGATTTCGCCGACGACCCGCGCCACGAATCCGTAGCCCCTCGCATCGGATTCGAGCCAGCGGCCCCATTCGAGCTCGTCGAGTGCCGCCGCCACCGCCGCCGCCGGCAGCCCCGTTCCCGTCACCAGCTCGGCGGTCGTGCAGCGACCGCCGATGACGGCGGCCGCCGAGAGCACGGCCCGCGCATCCGTGCCGAGCCGGTTGAAGGCGACCCGCACCGCCGACACGACTGAGTCGGGGAGATCGCCGGGGAGCGTCTCCTCGAGGGTGCGGAACGGGGCCGGCCACGAGGCCGTCGGATCGAGCTCCAGCCCGAGTGCCACCGCATGCAGGAGCTCGAAGGTGAGCAGGGGAAGCCCGGCGGAATCGGTGCTCACCCGGCGGACCAGCCGCTCGAGCGCCTCCCCTTCCACTCTTGGCACCGCCCAGCGCGCCAGCTCCGCGATGTCGGCCTCGGCCAGCGGCTCGAGGCGGACGGCGCATCCCGGATGGTCGCGCCCGATCCGTGCGCGCGCCTCGTCGAGTGCCGCTGGCACCGCGCGCGGAGACACGGTG
Organism: uncultured Gemmatimonadota bacterium; assembly: GCA_946480845.1. Next base: position 10,827 of record CAMLLJ010000057.1, on the reverse strand, counting down.
AGCAGGACGCCGAGCGGCAGTCCGGCCAGGTCGCGGAGCGCGGCCAGCATCGCGAGCAGCGATTCGCGGTCGAGCCACTGTGCATCGTCCACCAGCAGCAGGACCGGCTGTTCCTCGGCGGCGGCCCGCAGCACCGAGGCGAAAGCCCGGCCTGTCGCCATCCGCTCCGCCGTGCGTGCCCCGGGGAAGCGGTCCGCCCACTCCGGAAGGGCCTGGGCGAGCCGGGCCAGCGCCCCGGGTGCGGCGGCACCGGTCCCACGTGCCTCGAGCAGCCCAGGGCCCGCGAGCGCCAGCAGGCCGTTCCAGGGCTCCGCGGCGTCCGCCTCGACCGCGCGCGCCAGTCCGACTGCGGCCCCGGCGAGCCGCGCGCGCGCCGCCACTTCCTCGGCGAGGCGCGACTTGCCCATCCCCGCCTCGCCATCCACGATCATGAGTGCCGGCGCACCCCGGCCGGTGGCATCGCGCCAGCAGTCGAGAAGCTGGGCGAGCGGCGCGGCACGCCCGACCAGCGGGGGCCGGCGTGATGCTGCGCCCGCGGCCCTGGGCGGCGCGGGCGCCGGGCGTTCGCTGCGGATCCGTTCCGCGAGGGCGATCGTCGCGGGGTCCGGAGCCGAGCCGAGCGCCGCGGCGAGGTCACGCTCGAGGCGCCGGAGGCAGTCGATCGCCAGGCCGCGCTCACCGGCGAGCGCGAGCGCCCGCATGGCGGCGCGGGCGGCCGCTTCGGACAACGGGTCGATCCCAGCGGCACGCTGGCCGGCGCGCGCGGCCGCGGCCGCATCCCCCGCGGCGAGCAACGCGTCCGACGCGCGCACCAGCGCGTCCACCGCCCGCCCCCGGAGCGCCGCCCGCTCCGCGGACAGCCAGTCCTCGAACGCGGATGCGCCGGGAACGGAAAAGCCCTCGAGGAATTCGCCCTCCACCAGGGCGGCGGCCTCGACCCAGGACGACGAGCGCGCCAGCGCATCGAAGCGATCGACATCGCATTCGACGTGACCGAGGCGGACCTGGCCGTTCGCGGTCTCGACGGCGGCGTCGCCGGCGGCGCGGCGGAGGACGCGGACCGCCTCGTTGAGGGAATGCCGGGCGGCGGCCTCCGCCTTGTCGGCCCAGAGGAGCCCGATGAGCTGGTCGCGCCCGCGAGTCCGCCGGGGCGACAAGGCGAGATAGACGAGCAGCGCCAGGTGCTTGCGCCAGAGCAGGCGGGCCGGCGGCATTTCGCCCGCAATGCGGACCGTGACCGGCCCGAAGGTGCGCAGCTCGATCATCGCCATGCCGGCCTCAGCACGCCGCGGCCACCCGGCCGGCGCGCGCCACCAGCGGGGCGAACGCGGGGTCCGCATCCTTCCAGAGCGAGCGCACGCGCCGGATCAGCCGGCAGCCGCGGTCGTGCTGCCCCTGCTCCATGGCCAGCTCGGCGCGGTCCAGTCTGGCGAGCCCGCTGAGCACCGCATCGACTTCCCCTGACTGCATCTCCCGGGTCGGCCAGCCCCTGAGGTACGAATTCTCGTGGAAGAGCCAGGCCGCCTCGGCCTCGGCGGGGCGGCCGAGCTCGCGAAGCCAGCGCCCCCGCTCGAGGTACAGCACCGCGCGCGCGAGCGGCCCGCCCAGGCTCCCGCTCCGGTCATCGGCATGGAGCGTGTCGGTGGCCAGCACCGCCGCCGCGGGCCGCCCGTGCGCCGCCAGCCGGAGGGCACCGAGGATCCCCGCGAGGTACGCGGTCCCTGGTGTCGCCGGCCGGCTGGTAAAGCGCGCGCCCTCGACCGCGCCGGCGATGGTGTCTCCACGGACATACGCTGCCGCGGCCAGCGTCCAGGCGGCCTGCGCCGCAGCCGCGTCGCTGCCGGACGCCAGCGTGTCGAGCACGGCGGCGGCGTTCGCGATCCGCCCGGCATCGGCCACCGGAAAGCCGAGCGCGCCGGCGATGACGCTCAGCGCGTGCAGGTGCAGGCGCGCGTCCGTGGTGGCGAGCATCGTCGTGGCGGTATCGAGGTGACCCATGCCCTCGCGCGCGCGCCCGAGCTGGAGGAGCGCGAGTGCGCGCGCCATGTGCCCGGTGGCCTGCGCGCCGGGATCGCGGGCGCGTGAGACGGCGCGGCCGAGCTGTTCCTGCAGCTCCGGCACGTCGAAGGTGAGGCCCAGCCGCAGGTAGTCGGTGAGGCCGGCAGGGTCGCTCCTGAATTTCCATGCGGCCGCCCTGGTCGCGAGCCAGCCGGCCACCGGCTGGAAGCGGGAGCGGTAGACGAGGTCGAACAGACCGCCCAGCTCGTCGCCGCGTCCCAGGCGCCGGACCAGTGCAGCACGTGCCGCGCGCGCCGAGTCGGCCTTCGCCCGGTCTCCGAGATGGAGCGCGCCCCAGAGCAGGTGGTCGTACATGGCCACCTGCTGCAGGTAGGGATCGCTGGCGATGCCGGCGGCAATCAGCCGCAGCGCCGAATCGAGCGGCATGCCGCTGAGCGGGCCGCGGTGGAAGGCTTCATTGAGCAGGAGGAAGCGCGCCCGGCTGTTGTCGGGATACGAGTCCACCAGGGCCGCGTATCCGGCGAGACGCCTGCGGAGGTTGGGCTCGAGCTCGAGCCGGAGCAGCGATGCGTACGGCTGCGGCAGCGAATCCATCACGTCGCGGAGCCGGAGGTTCTCGGCCTCCGACGCTTCCCGCCGCCGCCACTTCTGGAGCAGGTCCAGCTCCCAGACCGCGCGGACGAGCGACGGGTCGCGGGCAATGGCCGCGCGAAGGAGGGAGTCGGCGCGCTCCCAGTCGTCCGCAGCGAAGGCGTCCACACCCCCGATGAGCAGCCGGTTCGCGGCGAAATCGCCGCGGGACGCGGCCATCAGGTCACGGAATTCGGGCAGGCGCCGCGGGAAGGTCGCGCCCACGACCGAATCCGAGACCGCGGCGGCCCATTCGACCAGTCGGTCCCGGTGTCCCGGCACGCGCATCCGCTTGACCGGCCCGCTCGAATCGTGAACGGTGACCACGACGACGTGGCTGTCGCCGGCCGCGTGCAGCGACCCCTCCACCCAGGCGCGCGCGCGGGCGCCGCGCTCGCGCACCTCGGCAAGCGGCCGGAACGACCAGCGGGGAGACCATCCGAGGTTCGCGGCGGTGAAGCTCGCCAGGTCGCCCGCCAGCGCCGAGTCGGCCCCGGTCATCGGGAGCACGGCGAGATCGGCGCTCGGGCCGCCGCCTTCGGCATCGGGCTCCCGGGATACGAACCACCCGGCGAGCGCTGCCAGAACCGGCGCCAGGGCCCCCACGGCGAGCAGGGTCTGCCGCCGCGGCGGGGCGAGGCGCCAGGCGAACTGGCGCGCATCGCGCCAGCGCCGCTCCGGCTCCATCGCCAGCGACCGCCGGAGCGGCCGGCGGAACGGCAGCGGCACGCCGGTCCAGTCGGCGCGCCGTGGGTCCGAGACAGCGGGCCAGGCGCGGCCGGTCGCCGCTTCGTAGAGCACGAGGCCGGCGGCATAGATGTCCGCCTGGGGCGTCACCGGCAAACCCGCGAACTGCTCCGGAGGCATGTACTTCGGCGTGCCGATCCGCTGCCCCTCCTCGGTCAGCTGGTCGTCCGGCGTGGACTCTGTCGTGCTCGCGATGCCGAAATCGGCGATCGAGACCTGCCCCTCGTGAAAGAAGATGTTGGACGGCTTGATATCGCGATGGACGATGCCGAGGTCGTGGGCCGCTGCAAGCCCGGCGAGCAGGCCTCGCGCGAGCCGGCGCAGGTCCCGCGGCGAGAGCGGGCCCGACTTCAGGCGTTCCGCGAGGGTCGGGCCCTCGAAGAGGTCCATGACGAAGTAATGGAGCCCGTCGGCCTCGTCGGCGTCGTGCACGGAGAGGACGTTGGGATGGCGCAGGCGCGCGAGGGTGCGCGCCTCCCGCACGAAACGCTCGGCGGCGGTGGCGGTGGCCCGGCCCGGCTGGAGCACCTTGATGGCGACGGGCCGCCCGAGCCGGGTATCGCGCGCGGCATACACGATGCCCATGCCGCCGGCCGCGATCTCCGACTCGACGGCATAGCGCGGCGCGAGCGCCGCCCGCAGGCGATGCAGCAGTGCTTCACGGGACATGTGGGGGTACGGCGAAGATACGGGGGGACGGGGGGGGGGGGTTTGGGGTTAGGGCTCGGGGCTGGTGGGATGGCGGCGGGGAAGGCGGCGGAGGGGAGGAACTCCCCGTCCGCCGCAGGCCGGGCCTACTTCGGCGGATCGACGTCTACGGTCGGGACGGTGACTTCGCGCTCCTCTGTCTTTACCGTGGGAACGGTGATCGTATCCTTCTGCGTGCCGACATCAACGCTCGGCGTGTTGATCGTATCCGTTTCGGTCCCCACCACCGGCTTCTCGACCTCGTACTCGCCCTCGCCCGTCTTCCGGCAGGCCAACGATCCCGCTCCGGCCACCAGCAGCATCGCGACTGTCAGTCCACGCACGCAAACCTCCCAGTTGAGTCGGCCGGCCGGCGCGCGGCGAAGCGCCGCGGACGCCCTCTGCAGCCGGTGCGCCAATATGCAAACCCGGGAACTTCTGGCCCGTGCCGCGCGTCACGCGGCCATGCCGAGAAGGCGTTGGCGGCGACTGGTGACGTGGATCACACCGGGGGCTGCGGGAGCGCCGTCACATCCCGGTGATGGCTCGCCGCGTATATAGGCGGTCCACGGCGGCGCCGCCCGCCACCCGGACCATCCACCAGGAGGACGACGTGATTCGCAATCGCAGCTTCACCCTGGCACTCGCCCTGGCCGCCGCGACGTCCCTTGCCGCCGGAGGCTGCGCGAAGAACGCGCAGCGCGGCGCCGTGATCGGCGTCGGTGGCGGCGCCGTCGTCGGCGGCGTCATCGGCGCGGCGACGGGATCGACGGCGAAGGGCGCCATCATCGGCGCCGCCGTCGGCGGGGCGGCAGGCGCCATCATCGGGGACCAGATGGACCGCCGTGCCGCGGAGATCAAGGACTCGATTCCGGGCGCCGACGTCGAGCGGGTCGGCGAGGGGATCCTGGTGACGTTCGAGTCGGGCCTGCTCTTCGGCTTCGACTCGGCGGCCGTCCGCCCCGAGGCGCAGGCCAACCTGCGCACCCTGGCCGCGAACCTCGACCGGTACCCCGACAGCGACCTGATGATCGTGGGCCATACCGACGCGGTGGGCGAGGACGCCTACAACCAGTCGCTCTCCGAGCGCCGGGCCCGCGCGGCCGCGGACTATCTGGTGCGGCAGGGCGTGGACCGGGGCCGGATCCAGGCGAGCGGCCGCGGCGAGCTGGAGCCGGTCGCGTCCAACGACACCGACTCCGGCCGCCAGGAGAACCGGCGGGTGGAGGTGGCGATCTACGCCAACAAGGCGCTGCAGGAGCAGGCGAAGCGACAGGCGGGAACGGCCAACTGAGGCCGGACGTGCGGCGTTGCGGAGGGCGGGGCCTGCCCCGCCCTACGCCATGTCCGCCGCGGCGGGTGTCTCGGCCCAGTCCGCGTTGAAGGTCCTGATGATCTGCTCGACCACCGCGCGATCGTCGAGCACCACCCCGATCTCGCGGCGGCGCTCCAGCTCGGCGCGGCGGAGACTCTGGCTCCCCACGAAGGCCCGGACACCATCCACCGCCATGGCCCGTACGTGCAGCCGGTCGGCGGGGCACTTCTCCACCTGCACCTCGCGCAGGTCCTTCTCCACCTTGCCGATGACCCGCACCTCGACCCCCGCGAGCGCGCGGCGCTCGATGGCGCGCTGCATGAGGTTGTCGGTGAGCCGCGAGTCGTAGATGAGGAGCTGCTTCTCCGCGCCCTCGATGAGCCGGAGCAGGACGACCCGGGAATTGAGCGGGCTCACGACGAAGTCGTCGAGCCCGGGGGTGTAGGTCTTCCGGTCGAAGTCGGCCTGGAAGAGCCGGAGCGCCTCCTCGACCAGCTCGGGGCGGCCCGTCGCCACCCCCAGGCTCCGGCTCCGGTCGATGTCCTTGCGGTTGAAGTTGTAGCCCAGGACGTAGAGCGTGCGCCGGTCCACGATCATCATCTTGCCATGGTAACGGAGCAGGTCCTCATCGGTGCGCGACACGGTGGCGCCGATGCCGAGCAGGCGCGACTCGAGTTTCCGGAGCGCCTCGTCCCCGCTGCCGTTCAGGTGCGCGATCAGCGTCCGCACCACCACGCCCCGGTGCACCGCGTCCGCGAGCGCCTTCTCCACCGCGGGGTAGTTCAGCCGGAAGATGTACATGTCGATCGACGACGTTGCCCCGTCGATGGCCTCGAGCAGCGGCCCGACGCCGTCGTCGGGCTGGACCAGCAGCCGCATCATCAACTGCCTTTCTTGGGTATTTCCCATTCGACCGTCGTCTCGACGTCGCCGGCCAGCTGCAGGATGGCGTCGGCGACCTGGTCGGTCCGCTTCCGGACCGGCAGCTCGACATGGTAGGCGAGCCCTTCCGAGCCCGTGGAGCGGATCTCGAAGCCGACCTTCTGCCGCCGGAGCAGCGCCTCGACCTCCTCCCGCCGATCGGCAATCTCCTTGCCCGACAGCTTGAGCAGGAAGGACTTCTTGGGAGCGGGCTCGAATGACTCGAGGCCCCACAGGAGCGCCAGGATGAACGCGGTCGAGATGGCGGCGACGAGGTAGACGCCGACTCCCGTGGCGAGCCCCACGGCGAGCGCCACCAGCATGACGGCGGCATCCTTGGGATCGTCGATCTTGGCCCGGTAGCGCACCAGGTTCGCGGCGCCCAGAATGCCGAAGGCACGCGCCAGGCTGGCGCCGACCACCAGCATGATGACGGCGCCGACCACCGACAGCACCACCTGGGTCTGGATCACGGCCGAGTCGCGCGGAGGGGTGCCGCGGCGCACCGGCCGGAAGGCGAGCGCCGCCCCGAGCAGTGCCGCGAGCGGCAGCGCGATCAGGGCGTCGCGCCACGGCTCCTCCTCGCTGTTGCGGAGGCCCTGCGTGGTGTCCGCGGCCTGGGCCGGCGCCCGCGGAAAGTCCTGCGCGGCCGCCCCGGACGCGAGGGCGAGCAGCAGGACCAGCAGTGACCCGCGGAGAACGGCCCGGAGCGCCCTCGGCATGGTGATTCGCATGGCACATAAGGTACTACGCCGGCGGCCCCCGCGTCGGCACCGTTTCCATCAGTTATACTAGGGAAGGGCCCCCGGGGGCGGTTCCCCGGGGAAACTGCATGCGCCGCAATGCCGTAGTCCTTGCAGGGGGCGGCCTTCTTCACCATCCGGGCCAGTGGGGGCGGGAGTGCATGGCACCTGCGCTCGAATCCATAGTCACCTTCCTTTTCAAGTACCCACCTGAGGTCTTCGACAAGGGCAGGCTCGTATTCACCGGCGCCGGGACGGCGACGGTGGTCACCGGCCTGCTCGCGCTCGCGGCCATCCCGGTCGTCGCGTCCTACCGCCGCGTCGAAGGAACCTCCGAGCCACGCCATCGCGGCGTCCTGGCCGCCATCCGCGTCGCCATCCTGGCGCTGCTGCTCGTGTGCTTCGCCCGGCCCGCGCTGGAGCTCGCGTCGGCGGTGCCGCAGCGCAACTTCGTCGGCATCCTGGTGGACGATTCGCGCAGCATGGGGATCGAGGACATCGCCGGCCGGCCGCGCGCGGAAACCGTCCGCCGGCTCTTCGGCAGGGACAGCGCCGTGGTGCGCGCGCTCGGCGAGAAGTTCCAGCTCCGCTTCTTCCGGTTCTCGGGCGGGACCGCGCGCACCGACGATCCCGCGGCGCTCACCTTCGCCGGCGCGCGCACCCGGCTCGGCCCGGCCCTGCAGCGCGTGCGCGAGGAGCTGGCGCAGGTCCCGCTGTCGGGCATCGTGCTCGTCACCGACGGGGCGGACAACGGCGCGGACTCGCTCGATGCGGCGGCCGGCACCGTGCCCGTCTATACCGTGGGCATCGGCGCCGAGCGCTACGAGCGCGACATCGAGATCGCCGAGCTGCACCTCCCCGCCGCCACGCTCCAGGGCTCCACGGTCGCGATCGATCTCACCGTCACCCAGACCGGCTACGCCGGCCGCACCATCGAAGTGCGGGCCGAGGAAGGCGGCAGGATCCTCGGCAGCCGGGAGGTGAAGCTCGGGGGCGACGGCACCGCGCTCCCGGTCCGGCTCCTCGTGCCGGCGCCGGAGCCGGGCACCCGCACCATGCGGATCTCGATCGTGCCCGACGAGGGCGAAGCGGTCGCCGACAACAACCGGCGCGAGGCCGACATGGTGGTCCGCCGGGGGCCGGAGAAGATCCTCTACTATGAGGGCGAGCCGCGCTTCGAGCTCAAGTTCCTCCGGCGCGCCGTCGCAGACGACGCCAACCTGCAGCTCGTCACCCTCCAGCGCACCGCGGAGCAGAAGTACCTCCGCCTCGGCATCGACGACAGCCTCGAGCTCGTGGGCGGATTCCCGCGCACGCGCGAGGAGCTGTTCGCGTATCGCGGCGTGGTGCTGGGCAGCATCGAGGCCAGCGCGCTCACCGCTGACCAGCTCCGCATGCTCGCCGACTTCGTGAGCATCCGGGGCGGCGGCCTCCTGGTGCTGGGCGGCCGGCGCGCGCTCGGCGAGGGCGGCTACGCCGGCACGCCACTCGCCGAGGCGCTGCCGGTCACCTTCGGCCAGCCGGACACCAGCTTCTTCGGCGAGGTGGGAGTGCGGCCCACGCCGGCGGGGGCGGCGCACCCCGCCATGCAGCTTGGCAGGGACGAGGCGGCGAGCGCCGCGCGCTGGCGGACGCTCCCGCCGCTCACCACCGTGAATCGCATCGCCTCCACCCGGCCGGGCGCCACCGTGCTGCTCAACGGCAGCGGCGAGGAGGTTCGCCAGCCGGTGCTCGCCTTCCAGCGCTACGGGCGCGGCAAGGCGCTCGCGTTCGTGGTGCAGGACGACTGGCTCTGGCAGATGCACGCCGACATCCCGCTCGAGGACCGCACCCATGAAACGCTCTGGCGGCAGCTCCTCCGCTGGCTGGTGAGCGACGTCCCCGATGCCGTCGCCTTCACCGCGGGGTCGGAGCGGGTCATGCCGGAGGAGCCCGTGGACCTGCGGGCCGACGTGCACGACGAGCGATTCGATGCCGTGAACGATGCCGCGGTCGTTGCACGCGTCACGGCGCCTTCGGGCGCCGTGAGCGACGTGCCGATGTACTGGGGCGCGGGGCGGGACGGCGAGTACCGGGCCTCGTTCGTGCCGGAGGAGGAGGGGCGGCACGATGTGACGATTGCCGTGTCCGGCGGCGCGCGCCGGAGCGGGAGCGCTGCCGGGTCATTCGAGGTCGGCGCATCCAACGAGGAGGTGGTAGGCGCCACGATGCGGGCACCGCTCCTCCGGCGGATCGCCGAGGCGTCGGGCGGGCGGTTCTACACGCCGGCCACGGTGAACACGCTCCCGGCTGACATCGCGATCAGCGGCTCGGGCGTGACGGTTCGGGAATACCGGGAGCTGTGGGACATGCCCGTAATCTTCCTCGGACTGCTCTCACTGCTCGGCGCCGAATGGGGATTCCGCCGGCGGCGGGGGCTCGCATGATGCCGGCACTGCTGGCCGCACTCGCGCTCGCGGCGGTGCAGTCACCGGCCGCGGCACCGACAGCGGCGCCGGGGGCGCACCTGGTCGTGATCACGGGGCTCGGCGGCGAGCCGGGATACCGCACGGCACTCGCCGAGTGGGGCTCGGCGCTCGAGCGCGCAGGCCGGACGCTCGGCATTCCCGCCGAACGGATCGTCCGCCTGGTGGGCGATACCGCGGGCGCGAGCCCGGCTGGCGGCTCGCGCCGCGCCACCCGAGAGAACGTGATGGCCGCGCTGCATGACGTCGCCAGGCAAAGCAGCCGCGGCGACCTCGTCTTCATCTTCCTCGCCGGCCACGGCAGCCACGAAGGGCCCGGGTCCCGCCTCAACCTTCCCGGGCCCGATGTCACCGCCGCCGAGCTGGGCAAGCTCCTGGAAGAGCTGGCGGGGCGGCGCATCGCCGTCGTGAACGCATCGAGCGCCAGCGGCGACTTCGTGGCGGCGCTCTCGGCGCCCGGCCGCGTCATCATCACGGCCACGAAGACCTCGCTCGAGCGGAACGCGACGCAGTTCGGCGGGCATTTCGTCGCGGCCTACGCGTCGGACGGGGCCGATGCCGACAAGGACGGCCGTGTCTCCCTGCTCGAGGCGTTCCTCTACGCCAAGCGCGAGACCGCGCGCGCCTACACCGCGGACAACCGCCTGCTCACCGAGCACGCGATGCTCGACGACGACGGCGACCAGCAGGGCAGCGCCGCGCCGGGTGCCGAGGGCGCCGACGGCGCGCTGGCACGCACCGTCTTCCTCGGCGCGGCGCCGGCGGCCGTCGCGGCAGGCGATGCCCGCGCAGCCGAGCTGCTGGCGGAGAAGCGCGGGCTCGAGGAGCGGATCGCGGCGCTCAGGGGCCGCAAGTCGTCGATGCCACCCGAGGATTACGAATCGCAGCTCGAGGCACTGCTGGTGGACCTGGCACTCACGAACGAGGCGCTGCGCGCGCGGAGCGGGTCGCGATGAGCCGGCCGCTCGATCGCCCCGCCCTGCTGCTCGGGCTCGCGGTCGCGATGCTCGGCTGCGATTCCGGGCCCGCGCGTGCCCAGGACCCGGCTGCGCGCACGAGCGCCGCCGCCGCCGCGCCGACCGACAGCATGAGCATCCAGGTGGCGCGCGGGGAAGCGGCGTGGAACCGCGGCGACCGGGACGCCGCGTTCGCGGAGTTCCGCCGCGTGTTCCAGGCGTGGACCCGCGGGGGCAACCGGATGACGGCCCCCGAGCTGCTCGCGGCCGGGACGGCCGCGCGCTACCTGGGGCGGCAGGATGCCCGGTACTTCCAGGACGCCATCCGCGCCTGGGACGCCGCC
>CAMLLJ010000056.1 GCA_946480845.1 uncultured Gemmatimonadota bacterium | reverse complement strand
CCGCCCTCCCGCCGTCCCGCCGTCCCGTCGCTTCCTGCAGTTCCGCCCGCGTCCGCACGATGGCGTCCCTCACCCGATCCCTGAGCGCCCCGACATCCTCGAGCGTCAGCCCCTCCGTCTCGACCGGCGGCAGCACCCGCACCTCGGCGCGGGCCCGGCCCATGATGAAGCCCTTCTTGGGGAGCGCGAGCCGGGTACCGGAGACGGCGAGCGGAAGGACCGGCACGCCCGCCTCGATGGCGAGCCGGAAGGCGCCGTCCTTGAACGCCAGCAGCTCCTCGGTGGTGGAGCGGGTGCCTTCGGGGAAGATCATGACCGACACCCGGTTGGCGAGCCGCTCGCGGCAGGTGCGCATCGCCTCGAGCGCGCTCGGGCCGAAGCCCCGCTTCACCGGGATGTCGCCGGAGAGCGTCATCATCCAGCCCACCACCGGGATCCGGAACAGCTCCGCCTTCGACAGCCACTTCATCTCCCACGGCAGCATGCTGATGAGCATGATGTCGGCGAACGACTCGTGGTTGGAGACCACGACGTAGGGGCGGCGCGGGTCCGCCGGCGGCTCGCCCGACCAGGTGAAATGCCAGAGGGGATTGAGCCGCGCGGGGAGAATCCCGGTGTAGCGGAAGAGCCGGCCGGTGAGGTAGCGGCCGCGGTCGAACGGCGCCGTGACCAGGCGGACGACGGCCATCATGGGCAGGATGATGAGGACCGAGACGACCAGCACCGTCCAGGTCCAGATGGAGCCGATCGCCATCAGGAATTTCGTCATCGACGCCTACTGGTGGACGTGTGGCCGGAAACGTTAATTAGCGGGGCACGCGGGACAAGTGCCGAACCCCGACAGGACCTGCCATGACCAGCGGACCCGCTTCCGGCCCCGACGGGCCGGACCAGGGCGAAGCGCCCGGCGACATCGAACACATACGCGCGCTCGGCGACCGGCTGGACGTCCGGACCGTGGCGCTGGTGGGGCTCTTCGTCCTGGCCACCCTCTATACCCTGCGCCTCGCGCGCCCCTTCATCCTGCCGATCGTCTTCGCCCTGCTGCTCGACTTCCTGCTGACCCCCGCGGTGCGCTGGCTCCGGCGGCTCCGGGTGCCGGAGCCGGTCGGCGCGGCACTGGTGCTGCTCGCCCTCGTGGGGGTCATCGCCGGCATCGGCTACAACCTGGCGGCGCCCGCCGCTTCGTGGGTGCGCCGGGCACCCGAGACGATGGCGACCGCGCGCGAGCGGCTCGCGGTGCTGCGCCAGCCGGTGGAGCAGGTGACCCGCGCGGCGGAGCAGGTCCAGAGCGCCACCGACGTGGACGGCGACGACGCGCAGCAGGTCGAGATCGCCGGCCCGAGCCTCACCAGGCAGGCCTTCGGCGGCACGATGAGCGTCCTGGGCTTCGTCTCCATCGCCGGGTTCCTGACCTACTTCCTGCTCGCCGCCGGCGATCTCTTCCTCCAGAAGCTGATCCGCGTCCTGCCCCAGTTCCGCGACAAGAAGCGGGCGGTGTCCATCGCCCGCGAGATCGAAGAGCAGGTGAGCGTCCACATCCTCACCACCACCGCGATCAACGCCGGCGTCGGCGTCATGACCGGCATCGCGATGTGGCTGCTCGGAATGCCCAACCCGGCGCTGTGGGGGCTGGTGGCCGGCCTGCTCAACTACATGCCCTACATCGGCGCGTTCGCCACCATCGCGGTGCTCGGGACGGCGGCGCTGGTCAGCTTCGACACGCTGGGCCGGGCGCTGCTCGTCCCCGGCACCTTCTTCGTGATCAACCTGATCGAGGCGAACATCGTGACCCCGCTGGTGCTCGGCAACCGGCTCCGGCTCAATACCGTCGCCCTCTTCGTCGGGATGATGTTCTGGTGGTACGTGTGGGGCATTCCCGGCGCGCTCATGGCCGTCCCGATGATGGCGACGATCAAGATCTTCTGCGACCACTTCGAGGACCTGGCGCCGGTGGGGGAATTCCTCGGCAAATGAGCCGGCGGGGATGCGCGCGCTGAGCGACGAGGAACGGGGCGCGCTCGCGGATGCCTGCGGCGCGCTCGATCCCGCGCGGGTCCGGCTGCACCGGACACCGGGCAGCTTCCTGCGCGGGCTGGTGCTCTTCCTCTCCCGCGGCCGGGCGGTGACGCTGGGCCGGCACGTCTTCATTCCCGAGGCGCGCGCGCGCGACCTGGCACTCCTGGCGCACGAGCTCACCCATTGCCGGCAGTACGAGGAGTGGGGGTTCCTGCGCTACTACACGCGGGGCATGGCCGAGCAGGCGCGGCACCTGCTGAGCCGGATGGGCGCGGCGGCCGATCCGTACGACTGGCGCCGCGGCCCGCCGCGGCGCTTCGAGGAGTACGGCATGGAGCAGCAGGGCCAGCTGGTCGAGGACGCCTACCGCGGGGACCCGGCCGCCCGCGCGATCGCCGCCGCGAACTGGTCCACGTCGTCCTCCGTCGTGTCCCACGACGCCATCCAGCGCACTTCCGACCGCCGCTCGTCCCACACGTAGAAGAAGAACGCCTCCTGCGCCGCCGCGATCGCCGCGGCCGGCAGGACCGCGAACACCGCGTTCGCCTCGACCGGCTGCGTCACGCGCACGCCCGCGATGCCGCGAACCGCCTGCTCCAGCCGGCGCGCCATCGCGTTGGCGTGCTGCGCGCTCCGGAGCCAGAGATCGTCGGTGAGCAGCGCGTCGAACTGCGCCGCCACGAAGCGCATCTTGGAGGCGAGCTGCATGCCCTGCTTCCGGATGAAGCGGAAGTCGCGCGCGTGGGCGGGATCGAAGAAGACCACCGCCTCGCCGCCCAGCAGGCCGTTCTTGGTGCCGCCGAAGGAGAGGACGTCCACGCCCGCGTCGGTGGTGATGGCGCGCAGCGGCACCCCGAGTGAGGCGGCCGCGTTGGCGAGCCGCGCGCCGTCCATGTGCAGCAGCATCCCGTGGCGGTGCGCCAGGTCGGCCAGCGCGCGCAGCTCGGCCGGCGTGTAGACCGTGCCGTACTCGGTGGCTTGCGACACGGACACGACGCGCGGCTGCACGTGGTGCTCGACACCGACGCCGGTGATCCGGGCGCTCACCAGCGCCGGCGTGAGTTTGCCATCCGGCGGCGCCACGCCGAGCAGCTTGCAGCCCACGTAGCGCTCGGGGGCGCCGCATTCGTCCACGTTGATGTGGGCGTAGTCGGAGCAGATCACCGCTTCGTGCGGCCGCATCACCGCCTGGAGCCCCAGCACGTTGGCACCGGTGCCGCCGAAGACGAAGAACGGCTCGGCCGCCTCGCCCAGGTGCTCGCGGATCCGCGCCACGGCAGCCGCCGTCCACGGGTCGTCTCCGTACGCCCGTACGTGCCCGGTATTGGCGAGTGCCACGGCCGCGAGCACCTCGGGGTGGGCGCCCGCGTTGTTGTCGCTGGCGAAGCCGCGGATCACCGGGTCAGCCCTCGGCGGGGACCGTGTCGTCCCAGAGCGCCATCACGTTGCCGTCCGGGTCGGCGATCATCGCCATCACGCCCCACGTCTGCCGTGTCGGCTCGGTGACGAAGCGGACGCCGCGGTCGTGCAGGATCCCGCAGAAATGGAGGAGGTCGGGCACGTGGAAGGTGAGGCCCGTCTCCCGGCCGACCAGCTTCTTCGCGTTCGGGTGATTGGCGGGGTGGACGCCGAGATGCGGTTCCTGCTCCAGGAACTCGGCGCCGAACGAGCCGTGCTTCGTCATGGTGAGACCGAGGGTGTCCCGGTAGAAGGCGACAGCGCGGTCGATGTCGTTCACGAAGATGGCGATGCTGTAGAGGGCGCGGATCATGGCCGGGAATCTAGCAACGTCCGTCCCGGCGCGACTTCGACGGGCTCGGCGCCCGCGCGGAAGACCAGCGCCGGCGCCGCGCCGAAGAGCGTCGCCCCGGTGCCGGCCACCTCGATGCCGGTTCCCTCGGGGAGCGCCACGACCTCGCTCTCCGGGTTGGCGATCAGGAACTCCTCGATCCGCTGCCGCCGCGTCTCGCCCCCGTGGTTGGGGACCGCGGCGTCGGTGAAATGGGCGTTGATCTGGAAGGGCACCAGCCCCAGCGCCTCGAACGACGGCGGCTCGACGATGGGCATGTCGTTGGTGGTGCGGATCGTGGGACAGGCGACGTTGGCGCCGGCGCTCCAGCCGATGTACGGCATTCCCGCGCGCACCCGCTCCCGGATCGCGCCGAGGAGGCCGGTGGCATGGAGGCGGGCCAGCAGGTGGAAGGTGTTGCCGCCGCCCACGGCCACGGCATCGCATTGCTCGAGCGCGCGCAGCGGTTCGGGCTGCTCGGCCGCCCCGACGATGGTGTGGCCGAGCTGCTCGAAGACCGTGCGGACGGTCGCGGTGTATGCGGCCGGCGTCATCCGCAGGCCGGCATAGGGCACGAACAGGACCTTCCGGCGCGGCGTGCCGAGGAACGAGGCCAGGTGCGGCCGCGGCCATTCCAGGTAGCCTTCGCCGGGCCGGCTCGAATTGCTGAGGAGCAGCAGCCGCATTAACGTCTCCAGACCATTCAGCCCCACGGGGGAATCGATGCACTTGGCATCACGAATCCTGCTCGGCCTCGCCGTCGCCGCCATGGCGGCCTGCGCCTCGAGCACGCAGGGCACGGGAGATCCGGCGGACGGGCCGGCTCCGCAGGTGGGAGAGGCGGGCACGCTCCGCGTCGTCAACCGCTCCTCCACCGACATGGACGTCTACGTGGTCCGGAGCGGCCAGCAGGTGCGCGTCGGGCTCGCGCCCGGCGGCGAGACCACGAATTTCGCACTCACCCGGGCGCTCATGACGGGCGGCGGCCAGGTGCACTTCGAGGCGATCCCCACCCGCTCGGCCCCCGGGGTGCGCACCGGGATCCGCACCGACCCGGCCGTGGTCCGCGCCGGCGAGATCATCACCCTCGACGTGCCGCCGCAGTAGCGGCGGGTCTGCGCCGGCGCTCAGCGGTCGAGGAGCGCCAGCGCGGACCGTATCACGCCCTCGAAGCCCTCCTGCGACTCCTGTCCGCGCACGGCGTTCGTCGTGTTGAAGACCACGATCACCGCCGCGCGGTCGCGCGGGTCGAGCAGCATCAGCGACCGGAAGCCGGCCTGCTCGCCGGTGTGCCAGACGCGCAGCGCATCGCCGCTGCCGCGGAGGAAGAACGAGAGCCCCATCGCCTCGCTCCCCGAGCCCGACCCGCCGTACTCGCCCTCCACCAGCGGCACCACGGAGCGCCACATCTCGGCGATGGACGCGCGCGAGAGCACCGCGTCGTAGCGCCGTGCCCGTGCCGTGTCGCTCCCCGCGCCCACCAGGAACGATGCCCACGTTGCCACGTCCGCCAGCGGCGCGTTCCAGCCGCCGTTGGGAATGGTGATCCCCGGATCGAACTCGCGGCCGATGGGGACGACCAGCTCGCGCCCCGCGCTGTCGCGCCGGAGCCGGTAGCTGTTGCCGCGCTCCGCTGACAGGTGCCAGGGCGTGACGCCGAAATAACTGTGCGTCATGCCGAGCGGGCCCCAGACGTTCTTGTAGATGTAGGACTGGTAGGGATCGCCGGTGACGATCTCGATCACCCGGGCGAGGTAGATGAAGGCCGGGTTGCTGTACCCGTAGCGCGACCCTGGCCGGAAGCGCAGCTCCTGGTACGGCATCATCGCCACCAGCTGCTCCCATCGCGTCGGCTCGAACGGCTCCCAGCTCCGCCCCCGGCCGTAAGGCCACGTGCCGTCCTGGAACCCGGAGCTGTGCGACAGCAGCATGCGGAGCGTGATGTCGCCGATGGAGCCCTGCGAGGCATGCACCTGGCGCAGCTCCGGCAGGAAGGTGACGATCCGGTCGTCGAGCGAGAGGAGGCCCCGGTCCCGGAGCTGCATGATGGCGACGGCGGTGAGCGTCTTGGTGATGGACGCCCAGTGGTGGATGGTGCGCTCGTCCACGGCCTGGCGCAGCTCGCGGTCGGCCAGCCCGCGCAGGTGCCGGGCCGTCACCCGGCCGTCCTGCACCAGCACCGCGCCCGCACCGACGATGCTGTCGCGCGCCGCGAAGGCGTCCACCGCCTGCACGAACCCCTCCCAGCCGCGCGGCGGCGCCCCCGCACGCTGCTGGCCGGCGGCGGGTGAAGCACCGAGGGCGAGCGCCGCCGCGGCACCGAGCAGGAATCTTCGCATGTCCCCTCGTCGTATTGGAATCATGTCCCCATATGCCATGTGCCGTGCGGCGCCTGCGATGATCGCCCTCGCGGCCGCCGCGCTTCCGGCCGCCGCGCAGGCGGTGCCGGGCCGGTCCGCGCTCGATCCCATCGCCTTCGGGATCGTCTACGACGTACCCGCCACGCGCGACGTCCGGGTGCAGGAGGACGTGCCCTACCTCCAGGGCGCTTCGCGCACGCTCTCGCTCGACATCTACGCGCCGCCCCGCATGCGGCGGGGGGAGCGGCTTCCCGCGGTCGTCTTCCTCAACGCCGTGGGCGACGGCGAGGACACCACCGTCGAGCGCGTGAAGCGCTGGGGCATCTACCGCGGCTGGCCGCGGCTGGTCGCCGCGCACGGGATGATCGGCATCTCGATGGACGCCGACCGCGCGGACATCCAGGGGAGCCTGCGCGGCGTGTTCCGCTACCTGGCCGAGCACGGCGCGCGCCACGGCATCGACCCGGAGCGGCTCGGCGTCTACGCCGCGTCCGCCAACGTGGGCGGCGCCAACGAGCTGCTCTTCGGCGACTCGATCCCGCGCGGCGTGCGCGCCGCCGCCCTCTACTACGGCGGGCCTCCCGATTCCGCCGTCACCCTGCGCCGCGACCTTCCCGTGCTCTTCATCGTGGCACAGGGCGATGCACCGCGGATGGGCGCGGCGCTCACCGGCCTCTGGCGGCGCGTCGTCGCGGAACAGCTTCCCTGGACGCTCGAGTTCGGCGCCGGCATGCCGCACGCGTTCGACGCGTTCACCGACAGCGACGACGCGCGGCGCATCATCCAGCGGACCATCGCGTTCTGGCGGAGCCACCTGGAGCCGGTGCCGCCGCTTCCCCCCGGCCCACCGGGCGAATCGGACGCCCGGGCCATCGTGGCGGCGATCTACGCCAACGAGCCGGCGCCCGCGGCCGAGCGGCTCGCGCGCTGGACCGCCGCCCATCCGGACGACGCCGAAGCGTTCCGGCAGTACGCTCGGATCCTGGTGGCGCTCCAGCGGCTCCCCGCAGCCGACAGCGCGTACGAGCGCGCCTACCAGCTCGACTCCACGCACGCCGGCACGCTCTGGGGCCTGGGCCAGATGCGCAGCGCCCAGCGGCGCTGGGCCGATGCCGAGCGGCTGTTCAGCCGTGCCGTGGCGGGAGGGATGGAGCACAGCATGATCTTCGGGCAGCTCGGCTGGGCCCAGCTCCATCTGGGCCGGCACGCGGAGGCCGCGCGCAGCTACGAGCGCGCCTTCGAGCTGGGCATCCCGCCTGGACGCGCCACTCGCGGCGTGGCCTGGTACAACCTTGCGTGCGCGTACGCCAGGCTGGGGCGGACCGACCAGGCCTTCGCGGCGCTCGACAGCGCGGTGGCGCAGGGTGTCGTGGAGCGGCGGCTCTTCGAGACGGACGATGACCTCGCCGCGCTCCGGAGCGACCCGCGCTTCACTCGGCTCGTGGCGCGCCTGCCCGCGGCGGCACCATCGGGATCGTCCGACTAGGCGCCGGCTCCATTGCAGCGCGCGGCGTCAGAGCGGCCCGCGTCCGCTTGCGATGGCCCGGTAGACCGCGATACCGATGACGACGGCGAGCGCGCCGGCCACGACCACCAGCGCCGCCAGCCCGATGCCGAGCCAGAGCAGGAACCTGCGGCTCGAGCGATGGGCGAGGTCCGGGGTGGAGACGTGGCCCTCGATCAGCCGCATGTTGCGGTTGTTGGCCTTGAAGACGACGTCGAAGAGGTCGCCGAGGGCGGGGACCGCGCCCACCAGCATCTCGATCCCGACGTTGGCCATCATGCGGGCGAGCACCGACTTGGGCGCGCCCAGCCGGGCGGCCTCGAAGATGATCGCCGACGATGCCACCGCGCCGGCCACGTCGCCCAGGCCCGGCACCAGGCCGACGATCGCGTCGAGGCCGAACCGGAAATTGGTGCCCGGGATCCGGAACTGGCTGTCGAGCAGCCGCGAGAGGGTCCTGAGCCGGGCCACGCGCACGTCCTGCAGCTCGCCACTTCCGGCGACGACCCTGGTCCCCGGCCTCCGGCCTCCTGCGTCCGCGGTCATCCCGCCCCCAGGCGTTCGTAGTCGTCCCGCACGATCCCGTACAGCTCCAGGTCCTCGTGTACGCCCCACTTGAGGACGTGGCCCCTGAGCGTGCCCTCGTGGCGCATGCCGATCTTCTGCATGATCCGGCCCGACGCGGGGTTGCGGGTGAGGTGGTGGGCGAAGACCCGGTGCAGGCCGAGCTGCTCGAAGGCGTGGCGCAGCACCGCCGCCGACGCCTCGGTGCCGTATCCCCGGCTCCACCAGTCGCGCGACATCCAGTAGCCCATCTCTGCGCGCAGGTGGTCGCGCTCGATCATCAGGCCGACGCAGCCGAGCAGGGCGCCGCCCTCGCGCCCGGTGACCGCGAAGGTCACCGATTCGCCGCGCTCGAAGGCGTCCGCCTGGGTGGCGAGCCACCGCTCGGCCATGGGGCGCTCGTACGGATGGGGGATCGACAGGGTGTTGGCCGCGATCTCCCGGTCGCACACGATGGCGGTGACGGCATCCGCGTCCGCAGGGACGAAGGGCCGGAGCACCAGCCGGTCAGTGGTGAGGGTGGGGCGCAACGTGCGGGGCATCAGCGCCCCCGGATGCGCGTCTCGCGGACGCGCGCGAGGCCGGCGAGCACCACGACCAGCGTCACCAGCGTCCACACGACGGCGAAGATGATCCGGGCGCGCGCCGGCCCGTCGTCGAGCCGCGCGATGAAGAACACGGCGATGGCGGCCGCATCCACCAGCATCACCGACACCACGAGCCGGAGCACCTCGCGCCGCGTGTCACTCATGCTCCCATCCCTCGGGCCGCTGCCGGCCCTTGAGCGCCCGGTTGGCCACGTCCTCCACGGCGCCGCCCAGCAGCAGCACGAGGAAGGTGAGGCCGAGCGCGGCCAGCGCCGTCCGCCACATGCCGGTCCCGAACGCGATGCCGAGGCAGGCGGTCACCCAGACCGAGGCGGCGGTGGTCAGCCCCTGCACGCTGCGCGACGCCGGGAGCTTGAGGATGACCCCGCCGCCGATGAAGCCGATGCCGGTGATGATGCCCTGCATGGCCCGGCTCATCGCGTCGGGATTGAAGGACGGCGCCATGGCCGACAGCTCCATCACGATGACGGTGACGAGGCAGGCGCCGATGGCGACCAGGCCGTGGGTGCGCACGCCGGCCGGCTTTCCGCGGAGGTCGCGGTTGACGCCGAGGACGATGCCGGCGCCCATCGCGGCGGCCAGGCGGCCGACCACGTCGGCCGTGCCGCCGACCAGCTCCACCATCTCGCCCTGGATCACTGCCGCGCCCCGATGAGGTTGCGCGCTTCCCAGAGCTCGGGGAAGATCCGGCGCTGCACCGTGCCGCGCAGGTACGCCGCGCCGTCGCTGCCGCCCGTGCCCGGCCGGCCGCCGATGATCCGCTCGACCATCTGCACATGGCGAACCCGCCAGACCGTCAGCATCTCATCGAACTCGATCAGCGCCTCGGACAGGAGGAAGAGGTCCATGCTGTTGTCGGCGTCGCGGTAGAGTGCGGCGATGCCGGCCGCATCGGCGTCGTTGCCGCGCCGGGCGAGCAGGCTGTGGAACGCGTCGCGCAGCGTCGGCTCGGCGAGCCGGGCCTCGAGCCGGCCGCGCTCCACGGTGCCCTCGGGGTACGACTCGAGGAAGCGCGGCTCCTTGAGGCCGGCCAGGAACTCGATTTCGCGGAACTGCGCCGACTGGAAGCCGCTGGCCGGCATCAGGTGGTCGCGGAACGCGAGGAAATCCATCGGCGTCATCGTCTCCAGCACGGCGATCTGGCCGACCAGCACCCGCTGGATCTCGATGCAGCGCCGGAGCAGGCGCACGGCCGACAGCACCTCGTCCCGGCCGAGCCGCTCGCGGACCTCGGCCAGCTCATGCAGGAGCTGCTTGAACCAGAGCTCGTAGGTCTGGTGGATGATGATGAACAGCGTCTCGTCGTGCTGCGCGGGGTCGGACTGGAGCTGCTGCAGCGCGATGAGGTCCGCCACCCGGAGGTAGCCGCCGTAGGTCAGTTTCTGCTCGCTGTCGGGCAATCCGAATGGCATGCCGCTTCCTTGCTGGGTTCCGGGCGCCGGCTCACGGCGCCCGCTGAAAGATACTCCCGCCGACGGCGGCCGACGCCGCTGGCAGCGCGGCGCGCGCCCACTCCGCATACTGCGCCGCGGACGGGTGCAGCCGGTCGGACGCGAGCCGGGCGCCGTCCGGGTCAGGGCGGCGAGAAATGGGCGTGACATCCACCCATCGGGCCCCGGCGCGGGCCGCCTCGTCCGCCGCGACCGCATTGTACCCATCGATCTCCCGGGCGATCGCCGCACGGTCGCGTCCTTCGGCGTACGGTGTCACGCCCCAGTCGGGGATGGACAGCACCAGGACCCGGGCGGCCTCTCCGCCGGCGAACCCCACGGCGGCCGCGAGCAGCGCCCGGAAGCGCGGCCGGTACTCCTCGACCGGGCGTCCCTGGTACTGGTCGTTTGCACCGATCAGCAGGGAGACCAGGGCGTACGGACCGCGCGGGCGGGCCTCCACGATCGCGGCCATCAGGTCGTCCGTGGTCCACCCGGTCACGGCGATGATCTCCGGGGCCGCCGCGTGGCTATTTCCGATCAGTGCGGCAAGCTGCGCGGGCCAGCGCCCGGCCGGCTCGACGCACTCACCGATGGTGTAGCTGTCCCCGAGAGCCAGGAAGCGTCCCGTCATGCGGCGTGGCGCTCCAGGAAGTCGAGCGTGGCCTCCCGGCAGGCCTCGGGCTGGTCGGCCCAGAGATCGTGCGTGGCATCGGGCAGGTGCACGCGCTCGGGCGCGGGGAGCGTGGCCGCGAGCACATCGTCCACGATCCGGTGGATCGGCACGGTGCGGCCGGCGCTGAGCAGGAGCACCGGCATCGGGAGCGCGGCGACGCGCTCGCGGTCGAGGGCGGGGAAGCAGTCGCTCGAGGTGGTGAAGGCCTCCCAGTCGCGCGCGTTGCGGAGCAGGCGGTCGCGCACCGGCTCGCGCAGGCGGTCGAAGGTGCCGCTTCCGGCGAAGGAATCGGTGATGATGCGCATCGCGGCGACCGGATCCCCCGCGCGGAAGGCGGCGGCCGCCGGCTTCCACATGACGGCGAGAAAGCGCGTCCAGGCCGCGTCGCCGTCGGGCGTCAGCGTGGCCCAGCGCAGCACCGGCGGCTCGGCGAGCACCAGCGTGCGAATCAGCTCCGGATGCTCGATGGCGCAGAAGAGCGCCGCCACCGCGCCGATCGAGTGCGCCACGACGTGCGCGGCGCCCAGCTCGAGCGCACCGATGAGCTGGGCCAGGTCCCGCGCATCGGTGCGCGCGGAATAGTCGGAATCGAAGGGCGCGTTCCGGTTGGGCTCGGCGTACCGCCGGCTGTAGGCCACCGCCAGGTACCGCTCGGCGAACGGCGCCATCTGCCCGTCCCAGTAGGACAGGTCGGCGCCGCCGCCGTGCACGAAGACGACCGGCTCGCCGCTCCCCTCGCGGGTATAGTGGAGCGAGACGTCGCCGAGGCAGAGGAGCCGGCTCACGCGTCCCACCGGTAGAAGCCCTCGCCGGTCTTCCTGCCCAGCTTCCCCTCGGCCACCATGCGGCGGAGGAGGCGCGGCGCGCGGTAGGTCTCTTCCTTGAGCGTGGCGTGCAGGTGGTCGGCGATGGCGAGCCGCACGTCGAGCCCCACCATGTCGCCGAGGCGGAGCGGCCCCACCGGGTGGTTGTAGCCCAGCTCCATGGCGCGGTCGATGTCTTCCGCGGTGGCGACGCCCTGCTCGACCATGCGGATCGCCTCGAGGCCGAGCACCACGCCGAGCCGGCTGGTGGCGAACCCTGGCGAGTCTCCCACCACGATCGCCGTCTTGCCCAGCGACTCGGCGAAGGCACGGGCGGCCTCGAGCGTAGCGTCGGCCGTGGCCTGGCCGCGCACGATCTCGACCAGCCGCATCGCGGCCACCGGATTGAAGAAGTGCATCCCCACCACGCGGCCGGGCTGGGCCACGGCCGCTGCGATCGCGGAGATCGAGAGCGAGGAGGTGTTGGAGGCGAGGATGGCGTGTGCCGGCGCCACGCCCTGCGCCGCCGTGAAGAGCGCGCGCTTGAGCTCGATACGCTCGGGCACCGCCTCGATCACGAGGTCCGCATCGCGCGCGGCGTCCTCCAGCGCGGGATGGGTGGCGAGCCGGGCCAGCGCGGCGTCTCGCGCGGCGGCGTCGAGCTTGCCGCGCTCGATGCCCTTCGCGAACGCTTCGCGGATCCGCTCGTGGGCCACGAGCAGCGCGTCGCGGTCGGCATCGGCGAGCGCCACGCGGTACCCCGCTGCGAGCGCCGCGTGGGCGATGCCGTGCCCCATCGTGCCCGCCCCGATCACGGCCACCCGCTCGATCATCCGTGCGCCTCGCGCTCGACCAGGAGGGCGATGCCCTGGCCGACGCCGATGCACATGGTGGCGAGGCCGTAGCGCCCGCCGCGCCGGCGGAGCTCGTGGACCAGCGTCGTCAGGATGCGCGCGCCGGTCGCGCCGATCGGATGCCCGAGCGCGATCCCGCCGCCGTTCACGTTGGTGCGGTCCGGGTCGAGCCCCAGCTCGGCGATGCAGGCGAGCGCCTGCGCGGCGAACGCCTCGTTCAGCTCGACCAGGTCGAGGTCCTTCACCGCGAGGCCGGCCCGCGCCAGCACCTTGCGCACCGCGGGCACGGGACCGATGCCCATGACCTCGGGAGAGACCCCCGCGACTGCCGAGGCCACGATGCGCGCCATCGGCTCGAGCCCGCGGGCGCGCGCGGCGCCGGCGCTCATCACCAGCAGGGCGCTTGCGCCGTCATTGATGCCGCTCGACGATCCGGCGGTGACGGTTCCGCCCGCGCGGAACGCAGGCGGCAGCGCCGCCAGGGCGTCGAGCGTGGTGCCGGGGCGCGGGTGCTCGTCGCGCTCGACGCGCACCTCGGGGCCCTTGCCCGGGGCCGTCACCGGCACGATTTCGCCATCGAACCGCCCGGCCGCGATCGCTGCGGCCGCGCGCCGCTGGCTCTCGGCGGCGAAGTGATCCTGCGCCTCGCGCGTCACCTGGAAGCTCGCGGCGACGACCTCGGCCGTCTCGCCCATGGAGATGGTCCACTCGGGCGGGAATGCCGGGTTGGTGAAGCGCCATCCGATCGTGGTGTCGGCCGTCCGCGGTGCGGCGCGGGGGAATGGCTCCTCGGGCTTGAGCGTGACCCACGGCGCGCGCGACATGCTCTCGACGCCACCGGCGAGGAGGCATTCGCCCTCGCCGGCGCGGATGGCGTGCGCGGCGCTCGCCACCGCCTGCAGGCCGGAGCCGCAGAGGCGGTTCACCGTCTGCCC
>CAMLLJ010000055.1 GCA_946480845.1 uncultured Gemmatimonadota bacterium | reverse complement strand
CGCTCGTGGGCGCGCTCAGCGACCGGTTCGGCCTCGACCGCGCCGTGCTCATCCTGCCGGCCGTCGCGATCGCCGGCGGGGCCATCGTGATGCTGGCGACCCGCACCGTCGAGCGCGACATGGCCCGCGTCACGGCCTGAGGATCAGGCCGCCTCGGCGGCCGCCTGCTTCACCAGCTCCACCTCCAGCGAAATCCGGATCTCGTTCCCGACCAGGACGCCGCCGGCCTCGAGCGCCTGGTTCCAGGTGAGGCCGAAATCGCGGCGGTCGATCTCCGCCGTGGCGCTGAAGCCGGCGCGCGCGCCGCCCCAGGGGTCGGTGCCCCGGCCCTCGTCGGTCACTTCGAGGGTCACTTCGCGCGTGACGTCGCGGATGGTCAGGTCGCCCACGACGCTGAAGTCCCCCGCGCCCGTCGGGCGCACCTCGCGGCTCCGGAATGCGATCGTGGGGAACCGCTCCACGTCGAAGAAGTCCGCCGAGCGGAGGTGGGCGTCGCGCTTCGCCTCGCGGGTGTCGATGGAGGCGGCGTCGATCACCACGTCCACGGTGGACGCGGCCGGGTCGGTGCCCATCTCGACGGTCCCGGCGACGCCCGCGAAGCGCCCCTTGACCCTCGCGATCATCAGGTGCTTCACCGAGAACTCGACGTGCGTGTGCGCTGGATCCAGCTGCCAGATGGCGGAAGTCTCGGCGGCGGGGGTGGCGGTGGTGGTGCTGGTCATCATCTGCTCCTTGACTGGCGTTGGCGTCGTATCGCTCGTAACTAAGATACTCACTACTGAGATATCTGTCAAGCACACAATGCGGTCAGGCCGCGGTATCCTCCCCCGCGGGTGCCGCGTGCAGGCCCAGTTCCCGGAGAAGCGCCGTGGCCTGGCGCTTCTTCTCCTCCGTCAGCCCCGACATCGCCTCGGCGATCACCTGGGCGTGCTCGGGAAAGATCCGGGCGATGAGCTGCTCCCCGCGGCTGGTGAGCGCCGCATAGCGCGCGCGCCGGTCGGTGGGGCATTCGCGCCGCTCCACCAGTCCGCGCTGGGCCAGCCGGTCCACCAGGTAGGTGGTGCCGCCGCTCGAGACCAGGATCTTCCGCTGCAGCTCGCCCACCAGGAGCGGACCCTTGTGGTACAGTGCTTCGAGCACGCCGAATTCCGCGGGGGTGAGCCCATGGGCCGCTACCTGCCGGCCGGTATGCTCCGCCACGCTCGCGTAGGCGCGGGAGAGCACGACCCAGAGCCGGAGGGCGCTGGCGGTGCGGCGGTCGGGGGCGAAAGCCCGGGAGGTGTCGTCGGCCATAAATCTCAGTACTAAGATACATCCCGGGCTGAAAACGTCAAGCCCGGGCCTTACCGGCCTGCCTGGCCTTCGGGCACCGGGACGGGCCGCGACTCGAGCGTCCGGCGGCTGAGCAGCTGCCAGCGGGCCGCGTCGAGCAGCCAGGTGTCCCGCATCCGGGTCTCCTCCGCGGCCACCGGCTGCTCGCCCTGCTTGCCCCGGTAGTAGATCCAGAACTCGGTGAACAGCGTGTCGCCCGCCCAGCGGCCGGTCACGTCGCGGACAGCGATCGAGTCGATGGAGAACTCCTTGAGCGCGCGGCCGAGCCACGCTTCGCGCGTGATCGGCGGGTCCGAGGGATTCGCGTTGAGCAGCGTGAAGCCGGGGGCGATGAAGCGGCCGAGGGTGACCGAGTCGCGGGCCATGATCGCGGCGGCGATGGTCTGCTCCAGCCGGGTCGGTTCATCGGACGGGGGCGGCAGCTCGGCGGGCCTGAAGACGAGGCAGGCGCCGAGGAGGACGGCGCCGAATGGGGCGAGGGGCACGGCGGCGCGGCGGGACGGCATCTGCGCACCTCTCCTGGAACGCCGCCTAGGAGGCGGCCAGCGTGCTTTCGAGGCGGGGGTCGGGAAAATAGGAGAAGACGACGCTGCCGCCGCGGATGAGCTCGATGATGCGGGGGGCTGCTTCCTCGCTCAGCGCCGGGCAGCCCTGGCTCCGGCCGAGACGGCCGAGCTGGTCCACGATGTCCTCGTTCACGTAGCGGGCGCCGTGCACCACGATGGCGCGCGCCTCGGCCTTGTCATTGAGGCCGGCATCGAGGCCGCGCAGCCTGAGCGACAGGCCGTGCTTGCCGTGGTACGTCGGGCCCGTCACGAAGGTGCCGAGGCTCGACTGGTAGCTGCCGGGGCGGTTGGAGAAGTGCCGGGCCGCATCGCCGCCGGTCCCGTTGCCGTGTGCCACCAGCTCGCGGGCGAGCACCTCGCCACTGTCGAGGTCGAGGACCCAGAGCCGGCGCTCGCGGGAGAGGAGGCTGTAGTCGATTACCGTGAGGAGGGGGCTTGCCGTCTCACCGGCGGCGGTGGCACGCGCGTGCGCGCGGAGCGCCAGCTCGAGCACCACCGGACGGAGCCCGGCATTCGACGCGTTGATCTCGAGGGAACCCGCGATGGAATCGGCCGGTGCGGCCGGCACGGGACGCGAGACGGCGCGCACCGACGGCGCGGGGAACACGAGGACCAGCCCGGCCACCGCCGCGGCGATCTGGGAAACCTTATGCACTGAGATCGTCCTCCGGCAGAATGACCGAACATGCCCCCTCACAGGGTAACCAGCGCCCGCGTGCCAACGCAACCACCGTGCCGCCATGGCCTGCCGGAATGGCGCCTACAGGAGCCTGCTGAGCAGCCAGAGGCCGCCGTAACCGAGCACGGCGCCAAGGGCCGTCGTCATGAGGCGACGCCGGATGAGGTACCTGGCATCGGAATCGGACAGCCGGCCCTCGCGGACCGCCCGGCGCTCGCTAGCGGTCAGCAGCATCGGTCCTGCCCGGGGCGCCCGTGCCCGTGCGCGCCGCGATCCACTCGGTCCACGGCGTCCTCTCGCCGCCGGCCTGCGCGACGGCCGCCTTCGCCAGCGCCACGGCGCGCTCCCGGCCTTCCCTTGCGGCCTCCCGATCCCCGGCCGCCTCCCGGATGGCCGCATCGAGGTCGAGGAGCTGGGCATATGCGAAGATGCGCCCGGGGTCCCTGAGCAGCTCGGCCGCGCTGCCGGGCTCGAGCTGCGGCAGGATCTGCGCGAGCGGCCCCAGCAGCGACACGACGGCCTCGTCCACCTGGTCGCGCGCCGTCGCAAGGTCCCCCGCGGAGCCGCGTCCCAGCAGGCGGGCCACGAGCCGGCCGAGCTGCTCGATCCAGCGGAGGACGACGTCGCGCTGGGCCATCGTCACGCGCCGTGGCCCCGGGCCATCGCCGTGGCGGCCACCAGCATGACCAGCAGGATCGCCACCTGGACGTAGCTCAGCGTGCCGAGCGCCGGGGCGTCGCGCAGGTCGGGCGTGCCCCCACGCGCCACCTCACGGCGCCACTTTCCGAGTGTGGTCATCGGCTTCATCTCGAGCAGGACGACCAGCACGAAGAGCCCCATCTTGGCCAGGAAGACGTGATTGCCGGTGTAGTACGAGGAGTCCTTCTCGATCCCGCCGAGCCAGCGCCAGAGGCCGGTGCTGAGCCAGAGCAGGGCGGCGATGCCCCACAGCATGTCGGCCCGGAACGCCGCGGGGAGGCGCGCCTCGGCGCCCGGCACCCGGAGCAGGTGGCCCCGCGCCCACACCGCGCCGAGCCCGATGCCGAAGGCGAGGAGATGGAGCGACGCGAGCAGGATGCGGGTCATGGCGCCTCCGGTGTCGTAGTGGCCCGCTCGGCGAGCAGCTGCAGCTCCTCGGCGTACACGCGCCTGAGGTAGCGCCTGACGAACATCCGCTCGAGCATGCCGAGCGGGCCGCCGCGCGACGGAAGGTCGGTGGCGAACTCGACCTCCGATCGGCCCTCGCCCGCCGGTGAGACGGTGAAGGTGGTCACGATGCCGCGGTCGCCGAGGTCGGTCTCGACCAGCACACGGCCCGGCACCGGCTCGGTGACTGCGGCGCGCGCGCGGTTGACGCGGCCCGCCGCGCGCATGCCGTAGCGGATCACCGTGCCGGCGCCGTAGCCGCCCTGCTCGACCTCGAGGCCGGTGAAGAACCGCTTCGGCAGGATGGCCGGATGCCCGACCCGGTAGTCGGCGAGGATGCCGAACACCCGCTCGGGCGCGGCGTCGATCCGCCGCACGGCGGACACCCGGAAGGTCATGCGACGCTCCTCCGCGCCTCGCGCTCCCCGATCTGCTGGCGCCACATCGCGGCGTAGAGGCCGCCGCGGGCGAGCAGCTCGGCATGGCGGCCCGACTCGATGATGGCGCCGCGCTCCAGCACGTGGATGCAGTCGGCGTGCATCACCGTGGAGAGCCGGTGCGCGATCAGCACCGTGATCACGTCGCGGGCCGCGGCCACCTCGCGCATGGTCTCGGCGACCTCCTCCTCGGTGAGCGAGTCGAGCGCGGAGGTGGCCTCGTCGAAGACCAGGAGGTGCGGGCGGCGCAGCAGCGCCCGCGCGATGGCGAGCCGCTGCTTCTCGCCGCCGGACACCTTCACGCCCCCTTCGCCGATCACGGTGTCGAGGCCGCGGTCCGCCCGGGCGAGCAGGGAATGCGCGGCGGCCTTCTCCAGCACCTCGAGGCACTCGGCGTCGGTGGCGCCGGGGCGGACGAAGAGCAGGTTCTCGCGGATCGTCCCCGAGAAGAGCTGGGCATCCTGGGTGACGAGCCCGATGTCCTCGCGCAGCGCCTCGAGGTCCACCTGGTCGTGGCCGTGGCCGTTGTAGAGCACCCGTCCCGACGCCGGAGGATAGAGCCCCACGATCAGCTTGACGAGGGTGGACTTGCCGGCGCCCGATGGGCCGACGAAGGCGGCGGTCTGCCCGCGCGAGACCGTGAAGGAGACGTCGCGGAGCGCCGGGGCGCGCGCCGTCGGATGCTGGAAGGTGACCCGGTCGAAGCCGAGCGTGTGCAGCGTCCCGACCGTGACCGGGGACGCGGGGCGCGGCGCCAGCGGCATCGCCATGATCTCCTCGAACTTGGCGAGCGAGGCCTCGGTCTCCCGGTAGATGTTGATCACGTTGCCCATCTCCTGCAGAGGCCCGAAGATGAAGAACGAGTAGATCATCATCGAGAAGAACTGCCCGACGGTGATCTGCTGCGCGTAGATCAGGTAGAGCATGAAGAAGAGGATCGAGGTGCGCAGGAAGTTGACCACCGTGCCCTGGATGAAGCTGAGGCTCCGCAGGTAGCGCACCTTGCGCAGCTCGAGCTGGAG
Source organism: uncultured Gemmatimonadota bacterium (assembly GCA_946480845.1). The sequence continues at coordinate 8,434 of CAMLLJ010000055.1, read as the reverse complement.
GATCTTGTCGGTGGTCGAGTTGAGCCGGCCCACCTCCTGGTCGGCGAGGCCGAGGCTCTTCACCAGCTCGATGTTGCGGAGCGACTCCGTGGTGGCGCCGGCGAGTGCCGTGGTCTCGGCCACGATCACCTTCTGCACCGCCTTCACCTTGCGGCTGAGCGTCGAGCTGACCCAGAAGAGCAGCGGCACGGTGATGAGGAACACCGGCGCGATCGCCCAGTGGGTGTTGAGGGCGTAGATCATCACGAACACCACGCCGACGATCGTGGTGAACAGCACGTTCACCGCCGCGGCGATGAAGCGCTCCACGTCGGTGCGTACCTTCTGCAGCTTGCCCAGCGTCTCGCCGCTCCGCTGGTCCTCGAAGACGGCATAGGGCAGCTCGAGCGAGTGGCGGATCCCGTCGGCGTAGAGCCGGGCCCCGAGCCGCTGGACCACGACGTTGACCACGTAGTCCTGGAAGTTCTTGGCCACGCGCGACACGAACGCCACGCCCACCGCGGCGGCCAGCAGCACGGTGACGCCGCGGAAGAACTCGGCGGTGGTGTACTCGCTGTAGCGGGTGGCGTACTCGTCGATGACGTGGCGGAAGATCAGCGGGTCGAGCAGCGAGAAGACCTGGTTGGTCGCCGCGAGGACCAGCGCGAGCACGACGAGCCAGCGGTAGTGACGGAGGTACGACCAGAGCAGGCGCATGGAGTCCGGTGGTGGGGCGTTCAGCGCGGCCGGTCGCGGCGCAGGATGACGCTGCCGTCCGGCGCGGTCACGACGATCGGCCCGGCGAGCGGGCGCTCCTCGAGCTGGCGCGCCGGCTGGGTGAGGCGCTGGAGGGCCGTGGCCAGCGAGAAGGGGTCCGCCGTGCCGTAGTCCACCACGTACCCCAGGTCCTGCAGCGAGCCGATGGTCACGCGGCTGAGCGGATTCGGCGTGCCCAGGATGAACCCGGTCATCAGCTCGCTCCGGAACACCGACTCGCGCCAGTGCGCGTTGGCGGTGCCCGCGCCGCCGCTCCCCTCCACCGGCACGGCCACGTTGGGCCCGCCGACGAGCACGTACGCCTCGCGCGCCGCGGTGCCGATGAAGACCGGGTTGGGCGTGGTGGCGCCCGACAGGAGCCCGCGCGACTGCCAGATGGTCCCCAGGCCGAAGACGTGGGCCATCTCGTGGAGGATCACGTCGCCGAGCTCGCCCGACTGCTGCATCGCGGCGAGGTCGGCCTGGTCGAAGCGCATCGCGCCCATGGCGGGCAGCAGCGATCCGTTGCGGAGGACGCACGGGCCCGCCGACCCGAGCACACCGCCCGGGCCGTCGATGGCGACGACCTCGACCAGGATGAGCACGTCGTCCACGGCCTGGTTCACGGCGGGCTGGGACTCGAAGCAGGTCGTCGCCGGTGACGTCACCTGCCAGTCGGGCAGGTCACCGAGCAGGATGTCGGACCAGCGCGCGGCCGCGGCCTCGAACACGCTGCGCTGCTCGGTCGCCGCCTGCGACAGGAAGCTGAAGTCGATCCGGAAATTGCTCACCACGATCTGGGCCATCGCGGTGAACGTGACGCTGGCGCCGGTCGCGACGAGTGTTGCGCGCAGCGTGTTCGGCCCCGGCGCCGGGCCCAGCCGCCAGCGGGCCGAGGCCAGGCCGGTCACCGGGCTCGAATTGACGTCGCCCCCGCCGCTGCCGCCGCCCGAAAGCACGGTGAAGCGCACCATGGCGGCCGCGTTGTTCCCGTACTGGTCGCGCACCCGGACCGCGGGGTTCACCGGCAGGTCGCGGCCGATGCCGCCGGTCTGCCCGTCGCCGGCGGCGATCTCGATGGTCGTGGGCGCGCCGGCCACCGACTGCGCCCGCAGCGTGACCGACGGCAATCCGGTCACCGTCGCCGTCAGGGTGTTGAGCCCGACCGTCGTTCCCAGCCGCCAGCTCGCCGGGCGCGCGATGCCGGCGACGTCGGTGAGCTGGGGCCCGGCGCCGATGGTCCCGCCGCCCGATGCCACCGCGAAGCTGACCGGCACGCCGGCCAGCGGGTTCCCGAACTCGTCCGCGACGATCACGGCGGGCAGCGGCACCGGCGCCTGGCCGACGATCCCCTCGGCGATCAGGTTCGGGTCCGTCGCCGCGAAGATGGACGGGGTGCCCGCGAGCGCCGTAGCGGTGAACGTCACCGTGCCGATCGCCGTCACCGCCCGGAGCTCCTGGGTGCCGGGCGAGGAACCGAGCGTCCAGCTGCCGACCGTGGCGATGCCGTCGGCCCCGGTCAGCACGGTGGAGCCCGTGACGGTGCCGTCGCTGGTGGTGAAGGTCACGGGATACCCCGCCACCGGCGTGCCCGACGCGGTCAGGCGCACGGCTGGGCGGACAGCGACCGGCGTTCCGACCGCGCCGGTCTGGCCATTCCCGGCACTGATGGCGATCTGGTTGGGGAGCTGGGTCAGGCCGAGCGCGCGGAACACGACGGGGCTGCCGGTGTAGCCGGGGCCCGCGGAGGCGCTCAGCTCGTTGCTGCCCGGCGCGGCGCCCAGTGACCATGATCCCACCGTGGCGATGCCGAGGGCGCTGGTCGTCTGCGTGGCGCCGGTGACGGAGCCGCCGCCGGCCGTCACCGTGAAAGTGACCGTCACGTCGGCGAGCGGGGTGCCCGCCGGCGTCGTCACGCGCACCGCCGGACGCGGCGTGACCGCGGTCGACACGAGGCCGGCGCGCGTGGCCGGTTCATCGTGGGCGGCGATGCGGCCCGATTCAGTGCCGGTCGCGGTGAAGGTGACCGGGCTTCCGGCGATGCCCGGCGACGCCGCGCTCAGCCGGTTGGCGCCGGCGCCCAGCACCCACGACCCCAGCGTGGCGATGCCGTCGTCATCGGTCACCGGGGACGCGCCGGTGATCTGCCCGGCTCCCTCGGTCACGGTAAATGTCACCGGCACCTGGGGCACGGGCTGCCCGCCGATGCCGGTGACGATGACCGAGGGTGGCGTCGCGACCGCGCCGCCGACCGGCGCGCTCTGGCCGTTGCCCGCGTGCACGCGAAAGAGGGTTGGCGAGAGGAGCAACGCCGTCGCCGTGAAAGTGACGGGGCTGCCGTCCAGCCCCGCCGAGGTGGCGGCCACCGTATTGGCGCCGGCCGCGGAGCCGAGTGTCCACGACCCCACGGTGGCCATGCCGTCGCCGCCCGTGGTCTGGCTCGCGCCGGAGAGCGTGCCCCCGCCGCTCGTCACCGCGAAGGTGACCGGCACGCCGGCCACGGGATTCCCGGCCAGGTCGGTCGCGGTCACCGCCGGGCGCGCGGTGACGGGGCTCGTCACCACCGCCGCCTGCGCGACCGGCGTGGCCGCGACCAGCCGGGCAGCCGGCCCGGCGGTGACCGGGAGGACCTCCGAGACGTTCTGGAGGTTGGGCGAGGTGAAGAGGAGGGTACGCGTGGTGGCGAGACCGCCGATGCCGAGGTTGGTGAAGACGGCGCGCCCGTCCTCGTCGGTGGTGGCGGTGGCGGTGCCGACCAGCGGCGCCCCCTGCACCGAGGCGGTGACGGCGACGCCGCCCGCCTCGACCCGCGCGCCGTCGGCACCGAGCAGCTGCACGACCGGCTGGGTAGCGAACGGCAGGCCGCTGCGCGCGCCCGCCGGTGCCACCGTCAGGCCGAGCTTCACGGCCTGGCGGCTCGGGCCCTGCCCGCCGTCGCCGCACGCGGTGGCGGCGGCGAGGATCAGGATGGCGACGCGGGGGGAACGCACATCGGACCTATGGCACCAGCGGCGCTTTCGCCTCGAGCTTCGCCGACCAGAGCCCGCTGTTGAAGTCGGTGAAGAGCACGTGCCCCTTCCATGGCATCGCGTTCATGACGAACGACGCGTTGGCCGTGTAGCCCTTCGGGTCGAACGGCTTGTACACGGCGATCTCGCGCCGCTGCTCGGCGAGGTTCCCCACCAGCTCGCCCGACACGTCCACCACGCGCAGGCCGCCGTCGTAGTATGCCTGGTACATGACGTCGTCCTCGACGATGATGTCGTGCGATCCGAACTCCTCCTGGTGGTACTTCGCGATGTTCTTCGGGTGCTTCGGGTCGGTGAAGTCCACGATGTGGGTGTAGCCGGCCGAGGTCTGCGGCGGCCCGCCCCGGGCATTGATGTCCTGGAGGTAGCTGGTGCCCTCCCACACCCGGCCCTCGCGCGACATGATCTCGTCGCCGAGGAAGAGGTAGGTCTTGCCGGTGGACTTCTGGTGGTACGGATAGATCTCGTGCGTCGCGCCGCTGGTGGTCGGGTAGGTGGCGATCAGCACCGGCTTCTCGACCGTCCCGCCGTACTTGCCGTTCCCCACGTCCACCGCCACGACGCCGGTGCCCCACTCCGAGGAGTAGGCGATGCCGTCGTACACCCAGACGTCGTGGACCCGCGAGTTGGGATGGTCGTACTGGCCGGCGAGCCGGGGCTTGGCCAGGTCGCGGACGTCGATGATGACGTACTTGTCGCCGCCCGAGATGGCGTAGAGGTAGTCGTTGGTGGCGAAGGTGTTGTGGACGCCGCCGGTGAGCTGCTCGTCGAAGGTGGCGGCCACCTTCGGATGCGCCGGCGTGGCGAGGTCGAGGAGCACGACGCCGTTCACGCGGTTGGACGCGCCCTCGCGCGAGAGCACGCCGTAGCGGCCGTCGGGGGAGACGGTCACGTCGTTGATCACCCGGGCATCGACCTTGATCGAGTCGGTACGGACCATGTTGCCCAGGTCGGTGATGTCCATGACGTAGGCCCACCCGTCGCCGCCCCAGGTGCCCACCAGCGCGTAGTCGCGGCCGTCGCGGCCGGTCCAGGGCCAGAAGTCCGAGGTGTGGACGTGGGTGATCGAGCCGCGGCCGGTGACGCTGATGCGGCGGCGCGCATCGCGGGGGCGGACGTCGAGCACGGCCCGGGCCGTGGCGGTGCCCGCCGAGGCGAGCAGCGTGTAGCGGCCCGGCACTTCCGCGGCGAAGAGTCCGCGGTCGATCACGCCGGTGGCGCCGGGCGCGGCGATGGTGTCGTCGGGAGCGTAGGTATAGCTCCAGGTGATCGGCACGTCGGGGACCGCCGACCCGTTGGCCCGCTGCGCCGTGGCCCGGAGGTGCACCACGTCGCCGGTGCGCACGGCGGTCTCAGCGAGCCGGATGGCGACGCTGGTGACCGGATTGGCGACGACGGTGTGCCGGACCGCCGCGGACACCCCCTCGGCCTCAGCGGTGATGGTGACGGAGCCCGGCCGGTTGGCGGTCACGTAGCCGTAGCGGTCCACGCTGGCCACGGCGGGGTCGGAGCTGCGCCAGCGGACAGCCACGTCGCCGGCCGGGCGCTCGGTGCTGTCGGGGTGCAGGGCGCGGGCGCGATGCGCGAGGGTGACGCCGGTGTAGAGGCGGCCGGAATCGGCCGCGAGCTCGATGCGCCGGATCGCGGGCCACCGCACCGTCACCGGCACCTTCAGTGCGACCGGCTTCACCGTGGAGTCGGCGGGAACGCTGGTGACGACGATCTCGTAGGTGCCGGCCCGGACTCCCTTCACTCCTTCGCGCGACAGCGACAGCCCGCTGAGCGCACCGCTCACCCGGAGCGACGGCTGGGCGATGACGCCGCCCTCGGCATCGTAGGCGGTGATGGTCACCGGCACCGTCTCGCCCGCGGCCAGCTCGATGGCCGCCGGCTGCACCACCAGCCGCGCGACGGGCTTCGGCGCGTCCTGCGCCGCGGCCGCGGCCGGCCACAGGACAGCGGCCGCCGCGGCGAGCGCGGCGAGCCTGCCGGACCGCACGATCTGCGTTACGTTCATGGGACGCGTTCCCCTGACTGGATGGCGTTCGAGAGAATGCCGGCGATCATGCATCCGGAACCACGGAAAATGCTCCTCGTGCAACCCGCCCGCAAGCAGATTCGCGCCTCGCTCTGCGCCCTGTTCCTCGCCGCGGCGTGCGGCCCGCCCGCGGCGCAGGGGCCCGGCCAGGCGGCCACGCCCGCGCCCGGCGCGGCGCCCGGCGCGACGTACCGGGTGTACGTCGGCGCCGAGTCCGCCGACCTGCTGCACCGGGTGCGCTTCGGGCCCGGCGGCGCCACTGTCGAGCGGACCATCCCGGTCGGCGAGTCCGCAGTGGAGCTGGAAGGGCCGCACGGCCTTCAGGTCTCGCGCGATGGGCGCTACCTCCACCTGACCACGGGCCACGGCTCCCCCGACGGCAAGTACTGGAAGTACGAGCTGGGGCCGGACACGCTGGTGAACCGCGGCATCTTCCTGGGCCACTTCCCCGCGTCGCTCGACGTGACCCCCGACGGCGACTACGCCTTCATCGCCAACTTCAACCTGCACGGCGAGATGGTGCCCTCGTCGGTGTCGGTGGTGTACACGCCGACCAGCACCGAAGTGGCCCGCACCGAGACCTGCGTGATGCCGCACGGGAGCCGGGTGGATCCGGCCGGCCTCAGGCAGTACTCGACCTGCATGATGGACGACCAGCTGGTCGAGATCGATACGCGCACCTTCGCCGTGTCGCGCCGCTTCCGCGTGGCGAAGGGGAACGAAGGGCCGATGGCGGACGCGGGCGCGCACGCGAGCCATGCCCCGGGCGGCGCGATGGCGCCGCCCACCTGCTCGCCCACCTGGGCGCAGCCCTCGGCCGACGGGCGGAAGATCTACGTGGCGTGCAACCGGTCGGACGAGATCCTGGAGATCGACCGCGAGGCGTGGGCCGTGACCCGCCGGTTCGCCACCGGGCGCGGGCCGTACAACCTCGCCGTCTCCCCCGACGGGCGGCTGCTGCTCGCGTCGCTCAAGCAGGGCGGCGGGATCCAGGCCTTCGACCTGGCGACGGGCACGAGCGTGATGACGCTGAAGAGCTCCACGACCGTGACCCACGGCGTCGCGATCAGCCCCGACTCGCGCTACGCGTTCGTCACCAGCGAGGGCGTGGGTGCGGCGCCCGGGAAAGTGGACGTCTACGACCTCCGGACCTTCGCCCGCGCCGCATCGGTGGACGTGGGCCAGCAGGCGGGCGGCATCGCATTCTGGAAGATGGAGCCCGCCGCACCCTGACCGATCCGTGATCCATTGCATCCTGCACCACGACGCTTCGCCCGGCGGCGTCAGCGGTAACTGACGCCGGGGTAGAGCAGGCTGACGGCCCCGGTGAAGATCGGCTGGAACAGCTTGCCGAAGACCTGCCATGCGACGATGAGGCCGATCCAGCCGAGCGCAGGATTGCCCCAGATCAGGTCCTGGTACTTCCGCGTCATCGTGTCGTTGAGGAGGAGCGGCAGCGCGCCGCTGCCGTCGAGGGGCGGGAAGGGCAGCAGGTTGAAGGCGAACAGGAGCAGGTTGAGCGAGAAGACGGCTCCCAGCATGAACACGGCGGCGGGCCAGAGCCCGGCGCCGTCGGTGCCCGCGATCCTGCCGAAGGTGATCGACTCGGGCGGGTAGAGGAGCCCGCTCGCGTGGCCGGCGCGCAGCAGCACCGCGGCGATGAGGACCAGGAGCAGGTTCGCCGCGGGACCGGCGAGCGCCATCAGTCCCGCACGCTTCGGGTACTGGCGGGCCCAGCGGGGATCGTACGGCGCGCTGGCGAACCCGAACGGCCAGCCGCTCAGCACCACCGAGAGCAGCGGCAGCACCACCATGCCGAACGGCTCGCGACGGATGTGGGGGACCGGGCTGAGCGAAACCTGGCCGCCGTGGTAGGCGGTCAGGTCGCCGCCCTGCTTGGCGGCCCAGGCGTGCCCGGCCTCGTGCAGCGTCGTGGAGAGGAGGAAGACGAAGTAGTACATGAACCCGTCGGCGAGCTCGGCGCTCATCGGCGGCGCCTCGCCGGAGCGCCCGCGGCGATCTCCTCCATCGTCCGGCCGGTGGTCACCGAGGTCACGACATCGGCCACGATCTCGGTCCGCGGCTGGGCGAACTCGTCCCGGTGCTTGATCAGCAGCCACTGGGGGCGGCGCTCGTCACCGCGGCGGGTGCGCACCAGCACCCACGAACCGCGCAGCCGCTTCCCGTGCAGGACGAACTTGAAGTCGCCCTTCTCGTAGCCGCGCCGGAGCTCGGCGACGTCGCCGTCGGGACCCGCCGACTCGTAGGTGCCGCGGTCCCACAGCATCACCGTCCCGCCGCCGTACTCGCCTTTCGGGATGGTGCCCTCGAAGGTGTTGTACTCGATGGGATGGTCCTCCACCTGCATCGCCAGCCGCTTGACCGACGGATCGAGATTCGGCCCCTTGGGCACCGCCCAGCTCAACATCACGCCATCGAGCTCGAGGCGGAGGTCGAAGTGGAGGTGGCTCGCGGCGTGCTTCTGGATCACGAACGCGAGCGTCCCGGCCTGCTTCCGCCGCGCGGCGGGTGCCTTGCCCGCGGGCTCCGCGGTCTTGCCGAAATCGCGCTTCCGGCGGTACTCGGTGAGCTTTGCCGACTTCGCGGACTTCGCGGACTTCGCGGACTTCGC